>JAWOIK010000074.1:0-21793 GCA_046484705.1 Ignavibacteriaceae bacterium
ACTTTTCACCCCGGACTTGAGTAAAACTAACCTTTTGTATTTTAGTAAGCCAAACAAAACCAAACCTTGCTAATATTTTCATTTACACAAATCAAAATTACTAATAAAAAAGAATATTTTAAGTGATAAAGTGCGGTTTCACATAAATATAATGTCAGGGCTCATCCCATAAGGCAATTACTTGCGTACTGTCAACAATCGCATTACTTAAAATATTGAACGTTAAGTGTAAGTGAGTTATTTTACGGATGGCTTGTCGAATATATTCGAAAACGCTGAACACACCGCCCTCAATAGTACTTCATCTCCGGCAAGGGTATGGCTTTATGAGTTACATTCCAGATCCGATGATTGGACAAATACGATAGCTGATGGAAGGTAGTTGAAAATATAATTTTTAAATAACAAACGGATTGACTATCGCCGTTTCGGTATAAGTGATAGTTTGGGCTTAAAAAATGAAAGAAATATTTTACGCCATTTATAAAAAGGTAACGATTGATGTTTTGATAAAAACACTTCTGGCAGAGTCCATATTAAGTGGAAACATAAAATATTTTTCAAATAGAATAGAAATTCCACAAGAATCAAATTTATCAGATGAAGAAAAAAATATTTTAAAAAAAATTAAATTTGGAAGAATATCAAAAATAAAATTAAAGAATATCAATAAATTGAAAGAGTATTACTTAAATATTTGTTTGACAGAAGGATATTTAAAGAAATCTTTTATCTTTGGTTTTAAGAAGACAAGAAAATTTACTGAAGAAATTGAGAAGCATATATCAATTGGTTTTAATGAGGAAATAAAGAAATACATTGATACGAAAGATCAGAGATATTTAATTAAAATAATGCCAGAAATTGATATGATAAATTTTGCAAAGCTAACATATCGTGAATCACAAAGGATTGGATTATACAGAGATATGTTAGCAATGCAGAGAGCAGCAATTGATCACAGATTTGGAAGAGCACATCCACCACCAGGTTCTTAATTAAAGCAATAAAGAAATTATAGTGTCCTAATAGTGGCATCAAACCGACCGTCTATTTTGGTTGGTCGAATCGGGTTTTGCAATGTTTACAAGTTTACTTCACAGATAGAAATAGTTCTAAAATGTCCAGCGGCGGCTTCCGATTCATTTGTTTAAAATG
Organism: Ignavibacteriaceae bacterium; assembly: GCA_046484705.1. Classification (GTDB taxonomy): domain Bacteria; phylum Bacteroidota; class Ignavibacteria; order Ignavibacteriales; family Ignavibacteriaceae; genus JAGXRK01. The sequence continues at coordinate 1,159 of JAWOIK010000074.1, forward strand.
CCGATATCTAATTATCAAAGGGAGTTATTCTTTATATGAAAAAGTTATTAATCATTTTATCAGTTTTAATTCTCTTAATATTGAATAGCTGTAAGAGTGATATTGTAAATCCCATCCCGGTAGATAGTGAAAAAATAATATTTGTTTCCACCTCAGATCTAAGCGACCCAAATTCGGTTACAAATATATTCTCCATTAATTTAGATGGAAGGAACCTAAAACAATTAACTTCCGGTTCTAATTATTATTCTAACTATCCTGTTACATCCTTTGATGGATCTAAAATAATATTTCAGGCAGATAAGGATGGAAATCCAGATATATTTTCGATAAATATAGACGGCAGCAATCTCATTAATTTGACAAATAGTCCACATTATGATTTCTCTCCACAAATATCAAAGGATAATAACATTATAGTGTTTAAGAGTTATGGGCTTGTTAATGGATGGCTGCAGAACTCACAAATTTTCAGGATGAATATAGATGGTAGCAATCCAACTAACTTAACAAACGATTCCTTATATACTCATGTTCCACTAATTAGTCCGAATAGTGATATAATATATTTTATTGCTTACATAAATGGAAACGCCCGGATTTTTAGTATGACTATCAATGGTGAAAATAAGAAAGCAATCACAGATTCAACTCTTGACGTAAGCACGTTAGAAAATGATTATACAATTTCAAGTGAGGGTTCGCAAATTGCCTTTATAGCTTTTAATCAAACAACACAGCAAACTGATTTATATATTATTAATATTGATGGTACTGGATTAAAAAATCTAACTGCTAACTCAGAAAGCGAAGCGAATCCAGCATTCTCTAAAGATAATTTACAAATAGCATATGATATAAAAGGACATTCAGGTTTAAGTGAAAAACAACCTATCAAAATTATTTCTACAAGTGGTGGTACGCCTGAAATCTTAATCGAAATGGAAAAAGCTGCTTACCCAGTCTTTAATTTAACAGGCGAAAAAATATTATTTACAGCTGAAAATAATGGTTATTATGATATTTACTCTATTGATAGAAATGGGAATAATCTCTTTAACATTACAAATAGAAAAGCAGATGATTTTTTTCCACGAATACTGCATTGATTGATTATTGAAAAACTGCTTATGACAGGATAGATATTACCTGTAAGCCGCAAATATTTAAGAAGGATAAAATGAAATCCACAGTTAATTTTTTATTGTTATTCGTGATACTGATTCCGGGATGTGATTATTTCACCGATCCTGAAGAGGGTTCCAACTCAACTGAAAAAATTGTTTTGGATAATGGTATTGAATATTCTTTGTCTGTCTCCAAATTTGAGTTTTCTCTGCGTGATAGTTTAGTTGTTTCTTTCCGGGTGAAGAATAATACACTAATTCCAAAGAAATATAATTTTGCAAATGTACAGCAATTAGGTTTTAAGTTAACTAATAGTTTAAAAAGGGTAGCTCTGTTTCATCCGGTTATAGTTTCCCCTGCATTAAGCAGTTTTATAGTTAATCCGGGAAAAACAAAAACATTAACTACATATACTCACTTCAAGGATCAAAACGGAAATTATATAAGTCCCGGCACTTACATACTAACGGGTTATCTGTTAGACAGGAATTCACCAGAGTTAAGCTTAAGAATATCAGTAAAATAAAAAGGCGGTTTGTTCAACCGCCTTAGTTATAAACCATTCTATTTTCCACCCTTTAGAAAGGTGAAAATAAAATTGATATTATTTTATTAATACAAGTTTCTTCATTTCCTTATGAATCTGTCCGCCATCAGTTCCTGATAATTCAAAAAGATAAAAATAAATTCCCGACGAGTATTGTTCTGCATTCCAGGTTACTTCATAGGTTCCGGGAGACTGGTTACTTGAAACAAGTTCCTGGATTTCCTGACCAATTGTATTAAATATTGAAACACGTACATTGCCTTCAGTATTGAGCGAATATTTGATTGTGGTATTCGGGTTAAACGGATTCGGGTAGTTCTGTGATAAATTTGTTTCTGAAGGAATGAAAGTCACATCAACATAAACCTGATCTGAATATTCATACGTTCCGTCAAAATCTATTTGTTTTAGTCTGTACAACACTCTTCCGTTATAAGGAAGAAATTCAAAATCATCTTCGTAAGAATAATTTTTTTGTTCCGTGGTTGTGCCATATCCGGGAATACTTGTTAAGACTTCCCATTCCTGGTTTTTAAGTTTTCTTTGTACTTCAAAACCGCTGTTATTTATTTCAGTGGCAGTGGACCAGTTAAGTAATACTTTGCGGGATATTTGCACAGCGTTGAATGCAAATAATTCCACAGGAATTGTAAAATCAATGAAGGCTTCATACACGCCACGTCCGTGCGTTCCTGCTCTAAGCATTTTGTTCACAGGGGAATAATCTAGGTGCATAATAACGGTGTTCGGGAGTCCATCCGTTATTTCCATCCAGTTTACGCCGTTGTCATCTGTTACAAAAACACCGATGTCTGTTGCAGCAAAATAAGTGTTGGCAGCAGCACCTGAATCAGTAAAAACAAGTATATCATTTACCGGGGTATCAGGTAGATTTCCCTGTATTGACATCCAGCTCGCTCCGCCGTTTGTTGATTTATAAACTTTTGCAGTGCTGAACCCGGAAAATGTTAAGAACACCTGGTTTGAATCTGTAGGATGAACATAAACAGAAGTGATAGTTCTATTCGGCAATCCGGATGTAACGTTAGACCAGGTAGCACCTTCATCTGAAGATTTGAATACCTGACTTCCGCTTGTTGCAAACATAATGTTAGGGTTACTTTTACTCTGAGCCATCTCTCGCACTGCACTTGAACCGTTCACATTAATTGAGATTGCAGTCCAGCTTCCGCCGTTATTTGTAGATTTATATACACGTTGTCTTGCTGTATAAAATGTTCCTGAAATTGTAGGATGATGAATAATCGGACCAACCCATGCAGCATTCTCACCATTATCTAAACCGGATTGCGCTGAATTCCAGCTACTTCCACCGTTTGTGGTTCTGAATACACCGTTATATTGTGTTTCTCCAAGAATAAAATTTGAATTAAGCGGATTAAAGCAAACCTCACCACCGTCACCGCCATAAGCTGCAGCCCAGCTTAAACTGGAAAAAGTTTGTTGAGTTCCGTTGTCCTGGGTTCCGCCAAGAATTCTGCTTGGTAAAAATGGACTTGCGGCAATTCTGTAAAATTGTGTTAATGTTAAATTCTGATTCAGGTTTATAAAGCTGTTTCCATTATTTGTTGATCGCCAAATACCGCCATCATTACATGATACTATTGTGTTTTCATCATTTGGATGGAAGAAAATAAAATGCTGATCAACGTGAACATTACCGCCGCTGTAGCCGTTTGTAATATTTGTAAATGTGGATCCGTTTTCTGTTCTGAAAATATCTATAGTTCCTATATAAACTTTATCATGATTCTTAGGATTTATCAGGCAGTACAGATCGTACCATGCCTGTCCGGCTAATCCGGAAAATCCTGACGGCATCGTAACTGATGTCCAGTTCAAACCATAATTAGTAGATTTAAAAACATTAACACCTGATGAATAAACAGCAGCCCACATAACAGAAGTATTGGATTGAGCAAGATCAAAATGGGTTCTTGTTCCTGATCCTAAACCAGTTGATCCAAAAGTTACAAAAGTAGCACCGCCGTCAATGGACCTTCTAATGCTGATTCCTGAACCAACAGCAAAAGCTGTATCACCTGTTGGTGAGAATACAACATCATCCACCCTGCCGGATACTATCTGAGTCCAGCTTACACCGGCATTCGTGCTTCTATACAAACCGCTATTACCCAAAGCTGCAAGAAGCTGTGAATTATTATTTGGTCTGATCTTTAATCTTGAAAAATATGTTGAGAAAGGAAGTCCGGTTGTGATGTTTGTCCATGTTGCACCGGCATCAGTGGATTTTAGTAATCCCCTTCCATAATAAGATGCACCCGAGTAAGTCGCTTCACCAGTTCCCGCATAGATTATATCAGGATTCACCGGATCAATTGCTATTGCACCCATCGATAATGAAGATTCATTATCAGACATTGGCGACCATGTTGAACCTGCATCTGTGGATTTCCACACTCCGCCGTTTGCAGGCCCAATATAAATTATATTAGGATTTGTCGGGTGATATGCACCGGTTACAATCCGGCTTGAAATATTTCCGTATCCGAAGTAGGCACCGGGAGTAGGACCAAGACTAACCCAATTAAAATTCGGGATAGTTCTTTCACCATAACTATTCCTTAATGCATCTTTCTGCTCTAATGACTTAGTATATGCGTCTGCAGGAATATGATCATACGGATAGGCGCGCTGCTCAAGAAACCATCGCTGTCTTAAATAAGGTTTTGAATGTCTAATATCATTAGGCACGTCTGAGAAAACACTGTTTGGCATCAACTCGTCCATCGACCTGATGGGTATTTTTGTTTGCGCATCAACTACAGTTGCAAAAAGTACAATAGTTAACAGAAACTGAAGAAGTTTCATTATATCCTCATCGTTTTTTGAATAGAATTAAAATTTGAATATGTTTTTATTACAGATATTAAGCCAGAGAGAATCAGTTGATAAACCTTAATTTAATTATCTTTGAAGCAGAAAAATGTAAAAATTACATTTAATAATAATACTTATTCAATATTTTTACTAATTAATAAGTAATGAAACCGATTGAGATATTAAAAGATATTTACGGACACATTTCATTTCGTCCTGCCCAGGAAGAAATAATAGATACAATTTTAAAAGGAAAAAATGTAGTTGCTGTTCTACCCACCGGTGCCGGGAAATCTGTCTGCTACCAGATACCATCTATCTTAACAGATAATTTTTCAATTGTAATTTCACCTCTGATAGCTTTAATGAAAGACCAGGTGGACTCATTAAATGCAAAAAAGGAAATTGCCGCTTTTATTAACAGCACAATGAGTTTCCAGGAATCGGAATCTGTTCTTCAGAATATCCGGTACGGGAGAATTAAACTACTTTATCTTTCACCGGAAAAACTCGGTAATGTTCAGCTGGCGGAACGAATTAAAAATCTTGAACCGTCTTTTCTTTTTGTGGATGAAGCCCACTGTATAAGTGGATGGGGTCATAACTTCAGACCAAGTTACACCAAGATAAAAGATTTTATTGATTTCATTGGCATTAAAAGAATATCTGCTTTCACTGCAACTGCAACTGCAGAAGTTGTTAATGATATTGTAAACCAACTGGGATTAAAAGATCCGAAAATTTTTGTTAAAGGATTTGAACGTGAAAATATTCACATCAGCATCCTGCTTACAAAATCCAAAAAAGAAAAAACACTTGAATTGATCCGGCAATTTGGAAAACCCGCAATTATTTACACTTCGTCCCGAAAACGTGCTGAAGAAGTAACGGAGTATCTCGTGATGAATAAAGTAAAATGCGAATACTATCATGCAGGTTTACCGGCTGAAATCCGGCGAAGGATCCAGGATGATTTTATCAGTGATAAACTGAATGTAATTGCTGCAACAAATGCATTCGGAATGGGTATTGATAAAAAGGATATCCGTTTAATCGTTCACTATAATACAACAGGCACTATAGAAAACTACTACCAGGAAATCGGAAGAGCCGGAAGAGACGGAAAAGAATCATTTGCATTCCTGCTGCACGATGACACAGATATAAATATTCATAATTATTTTCTTTCAATATCATACCCAACAAAAGAAATTATTCATAAAATTTATAACGCAATTTGTGATTATGCACAGATAGCAACAGGCAATCTAAGTGATAAAGAAATTTCTATAAATGCAGATTATATAAAGAACCATTCCGGGATAGATATTTCTGCAGGGTTAATACATTCTTCATTAAAGTATCTTGAGGAATCAAATTATATCTCAACTTCTTCTGATTATACTTCGGATGCTTCAGTTAAGTTTATAGTTACACAGGCTAAACTAAGAAGTTTCTTAAAACAAACCGGTAATGATCTCGTTAAAGATATTTGTCTTTTCGTTCTTAAAAAATTCGGCAATGAGGTTTTTAATAAACGTATAAAATTCTCAACAGTAAATATTTCGTCTGAAAGCGGATTTACAACGGATGAATTAAAAGAAACTCTAACCTTGCTGGATAACTCGGCTTTTGCTGAGTTTATTGTATTCGCATCAAAAGATTTGATAAGACTCACTCAGCCCAGAGTGAAATCAGATGATCTCAGATTAAATTACAAAAGTATAAATGAACACTATCTGAACGGACAGAAGAAACTTGATAAGATGGTAGACTATGTTTATTCAGACGATTGCAGATTCAGAATTATTCTAAAATATTTCGGGGAAGATGTTGAAAATTATAAGTGCGGAAAATGTGATAACTGCAGCAGCAGAAAAGCTTTTCCTGCGGCAAGCCTGGATTATGTTAAAGAAATTTTACTTCAAACATTTATAGATTTTGCTAATCCGATTTCTGAAAAAAATCTTATTTCTTTTGTACGAGGAAAAACACACAAGGATGAATTACACGGATTAACCACATTCTCAACATTACTGAATTACTCTGCTGATGAAATCAAATCCGCTTTAAACAGTCTTGTTAATGAAGGAAAAGTAGCAAAAGTGGAGGGAAAGAAAAGAACCTTTGTGGCTGTTGATAAGGATCAAGATTCCAGTATTATCAATGAGATAAAAAAGGAAGTTCAGTTAGACAGCAACATAGAATTATTCCACAAACTTCGTGAACTGCGATATATAGTTTCAAAAAGATTCTTACAGACACCCGAACTTATTTGTCCTGACAGCATTCTTGCTGAAGTATCCAGGAGGAAGCCAAAAAATAAATTTGAGTTATTGTCCATTGCCGGTTTTAATCAAAGAATGTTTAATAAGATTGGTTCAGAAATAATTGAAGAAGTATTAAAGTTTTCGGAAAAAGATCCGATGCGTTTACCAAGCGGAAAAATTCCAGGTAACATATTAGAAACACATAATTTACTGATTAAAGGTCATACTCTTAAGGAGATAGCATCGCTGAGAAAACTTGATGAAGCGGTAGTATCAATGCAGATCGAAACGATTCTTCAATACGCACCGGATACAGAAATCGCATCTCTATTCATTCCGGCAGAACTCGAAAAAATTAATAAAGAACTTGATAAAGGCTATAGTGATTTAAAGGAATTAAAGAGCAGGTTAAATAGTTCGATAAGTTTTTCGCTCCTCAGGATTGCTGCGGCTAAACGAAAGTATTCTACGAATCCTCAGGTTTAGATTTCAGACTTTCAATGTATTCAACAACCCTGTCAAAAAATTTTTCCCAGCGTTCGGGTGTTTTGTTATAAAAATCAATTGTTTGCTGGTAATCTTCCTCGCTAATGTTATGTCTGGCAAAAACCTCAGTTTTTAAGGAATCAACATTATCGTTATTTATTAATACAGTATCCTGTGAAAACATAAGATCGGTATAAATAATTATTAATTTATCTTCCGGTACAGACGGCTTCTGTTCAGAACAAAAAGTAAGAAGCAGCAATATTGGACAAACTAAAAAAAAGTTTTTCATTCAGATCATTACTTTTTACTTGCTTCAAATAAAATCTTTTTTTCACGGGCAGTCAAATTTTGATAACCGCTTTGACTGATCTTATCCAATATCCTGTCAATTTCCTCCTGGGAAACATTAGAATCATCTTCTTTATCATTATTAATATCGTAATATTTTGCTTCCTGCACATCTTCATTTTTTTTATTAAAAATATTAAAGTTTGAACCCGAAGATGCTGATCGCTTAAAACTGCTTCGCCTGATCATTGCTTTTAAATCAATATGACTGGATTTATCAAACCAGATAAATAAAAATCCTGCCAGTGCACCTCCAAGATGCGCCAGGTGTGCAACATTACTGTGGGCACTATCAATAGCAAGAAATTCAAATACTATTAAAAATCCTATGAGATACTTTGCTTTAACCGGAATTAGAAAATAAAGGAATATATATCTTTCAGGGAAAAACAAAGCAAATGCGATGAGTACACCATAAACAGCACCGGATGCACCAATAGTTGGAGCAGGTAATGCACCGAACAATGGTGAGATAAACAAGTGGCACAGCCCTGCGATAATTCCCGTTGATAAATAAAATAATAGGAACTTCTTTGGACCCCACATATTTTCTATTTCCATCCCGAACATCCAGAGAGCAAACATATTAAAGAATATATGCCCAAAGCCTCCGTGCATAAACTGATAAGTAACCAATTGCCATGGAAGAAATGTTGCATCGGCAAAAGTTCCGAGAGGAATAAGTGCAAAATACTGAATCAGGTACTGGCTCAATGAAGTGGTTCCTGATATAATTATATCATTGCCAATAACCTGTAGAAAGAAAACTGCAACATTTATAATAAGCAGATTCTTTATGACAGGAGGAAATACGCTGAATCCACCAATACCGGGTCTATAATAATTACTCAAATTTTGTCCTTATAAAATAAATGTAAGTCATTATCCAATGTATATAATAGTACAATCTTTTCACTTTGAAAACAATAATATTATTTATCTGTTAACGCAGCAACGCCCGGAAGAACTTTACCTTCTAAAAACTCCAGGGAAGCACCGCCGCCCGTTGAAACGTGCGACACTTTATCGGCTAGCCCGGCTTTAGCAATAGCTGCGGCAGAATCTCCCCCGCCTATTATTGTAACAGCGCCGTTTATGGTTGCATCAGCAAGCGCTTGTGCTACAGCAAAAGTGCCTTTGGCAAAATTATCCATTTCAAAAACTCCCATTGGACCATTCCATACAACCGTTTTGGATACTTGTATCTCTTTTGAGAATAAATTAATTGTTTCAGGTCCAATATCCAACCCCATTTTATCTGAAGGAATTTTCTCAACCTCAACAATTGTTGAAGGTGATTCGTTTTTAAATTCTTCAGCAACAACCACATCAACGGGCAATAATAATTTAATTCCCTGCTGATTTGCTTTTTCCAGGACAATTTTGGCAAGTTCAATTTTATCTTCTTCCAGTAGAGATTTGCCAATCTCCTTACCCTGTGCTTTAAAAAATGTGAATGCCATTCCTCCGCCGATGATTAATGAATCGACTTTATCAAGAAGGTTTGAAATGACATCAATCTTTCCGGAAATTTTTGCGCCACCGAGTATTGCACAGTACGGTCTGTTCGGATTGAATATTGCTCCGCCAAGATAATCAAGTTCCTTCTGCATCAGGTATCCTGCGGCTGAAGTTTTAATAAATTTGGTAATACCTTCTGTAGAAGCATGTGCACGATGAGCACTGCCGAATGCATCGTTAATATAAATGTCGCCCAGTCCGGCTAATTGTTTTGCAAACTCAGGATCATTCTTTTCTTCTTCAGCATGAAACCGAAGATTCTCAAGAACTAAAACATCACCTTCTTTCATTTTATTCACTAAAGCATTTACTTCAGTACCTATACAATCAGGTGCAATATTAACATCCTTTTCAAGAATTTCACTTAGTCTTACAGCCGCGGGCTTTAGACTGTATTTAAGATTCGGTCCGCCTTTGGGTCTGCCCAGATGACTCATCAGAATAGCTTTACCGCCTTCTGAAATTATTTTTTTGATTGTAGGAAGCGAAGATGTGATCCTTATATCATCTGTAATTTTTAAGTTTTCATCAAGAGGAACATTAAAATCGACTCTTACCAAAACCCGTTTACCTTTTAATTCTACATCATCAATTGAAAGCTTGTTCATAACCTCTCCATAAGAAAATTTTTCATTGAATTGTTATATAATAAAATTGTCATTCCCGGTAATTCAGGAATGACAATTAATTATCTCATCTCTAATTAAAAAATTATAACTTCACTACCTTCATAACCAGGTCAGCTATCCTGTTTGAATAGCCCCATTCATTATCATACCAACTGACAATCTTAAAGAATCTTTTTTCTTCCTTAAAATTGTTCTGCAAAGTTGCGAGTGAGTCATAAATTGAAGAACGTTTGTCATGATTAAAATCTGTTGATACAAGTTCTTCATTACAGTAGCCAAGAATACCTTTAAGGTAAGTTTCAGATGCTTTCTTTAGCAACTGATCAATTTCCTTAATAGATGTATCTTTTTCGGTTCTGAAAGTCAGGTCTACAGCAGAAACGTTTGCAGTTGGCACTCTGAATGACATGCCTGTTAATTTACCTTTAACCTGCGGTAGAACTTCCCCCACTGCTTTAGCTGCACCGGTGGTTGAAGGAATTATATTAATCGCTGCTGCCCTTCCGCCTCTCCAGTCTTTTTTCGAAGGTCCATCAACCGTTTTTTGAGTGGCAGTGTAGGCATGAATTGTTGTCATTATTCCGACTTCCACGCCAATGCCTTCTTTTAACATAACGTGTACAACAGGAGCAAGACAGTTTGTAGTACAGGATGCATTTGAAATGATTGTATGTTCAGTTTTCAGTTCATTATCATTAACACCAATTACAACTGTTTTCACATCGCCTTTACCAGGTGCAGTAAGGATTACTTTTTTAGCACCTGCGTCTATATGTCCTTGGGCTTTATCAGAACTGTTAAAAATTCCTGTAGCTTCAATAACATATTCAACGCCCATCTCTTTCCAGGGAAGCATTGACGGCTCTTTTTCAGCTAAAATACATTTGGTTTCTTCACCATTTATCATCAAGGTATCATCCGTTTCAAGATCTGGTTTACTTTTCTTTGAAGATATCTCACCATCAAATATTCCATGAACAGAATCATACTTCAACTGGTAAGCAAAATACCTGGCATCATTGCTGACATCCACTAATGCAACCAAATCTATTTCTTTACCCAGTACGCCTTTATCTGCCAGGGCACGTAAAACTAATCTTCCAATTCTCCCGAAACCATTTATTGCAACTTTTACAGCCATATTCTCTCCTATTGAGGTTTTTTATGTTAATATTTGTGTCCAAAATTAGCTAAAGCACATCTGATTATCAATTCAGTTACAGACCATTGTGTGTTATATCAATAATGGAATGCGCCGATAAAATAATTTCACATAGTATCGGAAATTTTTAAATAAATCAGTTATATTAGAATAAACAAATCAAAAACAGAGAGGTAAAAAATGATTTCCGCAAAAACACAAAAGGCACTTAATAAACATCTTAACGAAGAACTGTATTCTTCATATCTATATCTTTCAATGGCTGCTTATTTTGAAGGAAAAAATTTCAAGGGATTTGCTAACTGGATGAAACTTCAGTCAAATGAAGAATACGGACATGCAATGAAATTCTACAGCTACATTTTACAGGTTGGGGGTAAAGTTACTTTAGCACAGATCAACGCCCCGAAAGCAACATGGAAAAATCACATGGAAGTATTCAAAGAAACACTAGATCATGAAAAGTTAATAACTGAAATGATTAACAAACTGGTTGATATAGCAATACTTGAAAAAGATCATGCTACAAATAATTTTTTACAATGGTTTGTAAATGAACAGGTAGAAGAAGTAGCCACGGCAGAAGATATAGTTAATAAACTTGAAATGATCGGTGATAATAAAAACGGATTATTTATGCTTGACCGTGAATTGGGGGCCAGGACAGCAGCTTAATTTGATTTAATCCACAAAAAAAATCCTCTTAGGTTTCTAAGAGGATTTTTTTTCATATCATAAGTTCTAATTTTTTATTTCAGCTAATGGATTTGCTGTATGCCTCATTGAGTGAACTTTATTTGCAACTGGTATACTGATTTCTTTGCTTACTCTTTCCTCAAAATAATCGCGGAACCTGTCAACCATAAATTTAACAGGCCATGCTGCAGCTTCACCAAGGGCACAAATTGTGTTTCCTTCAATCTGGTTTGCAACAGTTATAAGTAAATCCAAATCTGCAGAAGAACCTTTACCGGCAACAATACGTTTCAATATTTTTTCAAGCCATCCCGTTCCTTCACGGCAAGGTGTGCATTGTCCGCAGCTTTCATGATGATAAAAGTGTGCAATCCTTGCAAGTACCTTTACAAGATCGGTATCTTCATCCATTACCATAACTCCGCCGGTGCCAATGGCTGATCCTGCTGCTTTAAGTGATTCAGCATCCATTTTAACACCATCAATCTGATCACCACGAAGCGGAGGCATAGATGACCCGCCGGGAATAACACATAAAATTTTCTTATCACCAGGCACGCCACCAGCGTATTTATAAATCAGATCGGTAAGTAAAGTACCTGTTGGAAGTTCATAAACTCCGGGTTTGTTTACATGTCCGCTTATACCGAATAGCAGAGTACCCGGATGTTTAGGTTCACCGATCTGTGAAAACCAATCCCATCCTTTACTTATGATCGGAGGTACGTTTGCAATTGTCTCAACATTGTTAATGGTAGTGGGACAACCCCATAATCCATTCTGAGCCGGGAAAGGAGGTTTAACACGAGGATAACCTCTCTTGCCTTCAAGAGAATTCATTAGTGATGATTCTTCACCGCAGATATATGCACCTGCACCTTTGTGTATATAAATATCACAATGAAAACCGGTGCTAAATTTTTCCTTCATCTTCTCACCGAGATATCCGGCAGTATAAGCATCATCAAGTGCTTTTTGCATAAGTCGTATCCACTTATGGTATTCGCCGCGGATATATATGTACGCAGTTTTAGCTCCTATAGCATAACAGGTAATCACTATACCTTCTATAAGCTGATGAGGGTTAAATTCAAAAACCTGTCTGTCTTTAAAAGAGCCTGGCTCACTTTCGTCTCCATTGATGCAAAGGTATTTAGGTTTATCAGAGGACTTCGGCATAAAACTCCATTTTAATCCTGCTGAGAACGCTGCTCCGCCTCTGCCTCTTAATCCGGATTTTTTTACCTGGTCAATAATTTCATCAGGGGATTGTGTAAAAGCTTTCTTAGCAGCATCAAATCCACCGTTGTTTACATACACATCAAGTATGTGAAGATCTTTTATATCGGGTAGTACAATTTTTTCCATTAGTTTGTATTCTTTAGGGATTCAATAATTTGTTCCGCAGATTCCTTGGTCAGGTTTTCATAGAAATCTTCATTAACAGCTAACATAGGTGCTGTTCCGCAGCTTCCCATACACTCAACCTCCTCTAGTGAAAATCTGCTGTCCTCTGTAACTTCAAGATGATTTATTCCAAGCTTATCCTTAACCTGATTCCAAATATCATATCCGCCTCTTAGCATACAGGAAACATTGGTACAAACCTGTATGTGATATTTACCCATTGGCTTCTGATGATACATTGTATAAAAACTGACAACACCCAATACATCGTGAGCCGGCATTTCCAAAATACCGGCAACTTCCTGAATCACTTCCTGTGAAATAAATCCATTCTGCTCCTGACCGATATAAAGGGCAGCCATTACTGCAGGTTGCTTGACAGGATATTTTTTAATCTCGTTATTAATCCTATCAAGGTTCTGTTCTGTAAATTTAAAATTCATAATTTTTCTAGTTTATGTTCAGGTTCAGGATTATGTATTATTATAGTTTTCATGTTCTTCGTAAACTCTGTCAGCGCTACTTTTTATTAATCCGATTAACATAGAAACTATATCTATTAAGATCAGTTTCCCTTTAAAATCCAGTGAACGTTGATAAACCATCAATTTCTCATGACTTAGAACCCGTTCTACCAACTGTCGATTCTATTATTGTGGATAAAATAATTTTAGAACTTGTTTTTAATTCATTATTATTAACTTAAACTTGAACTCAATTATTTATCCGCTTCACCCATTATCGGATCAATACTTCCTATGATTGCAACTACATCTGAAACCATAGCGCCTTTAACAAGATGCGGTAATGCCTGGATGCTGTTAAACGAAGGTGATCTAATTTTGCATTTCCATGGATGACCTTCACCCTTGCTGACAAGATAAAATCCTAACTCCCCTTTTGATCCTTCTATTGCATGATAGATTTCACCAACCGGAGGATTAATTCCAAAGTTAACAATCATAAAGTCGTGAATGAGTTCTTCCATTTTTGAATATACATCTGCTTTATGCGGTAGAACTTTTTTAGGCTCAGGGGCACGAACTTCCCCAGAAGGCATTGTATCAAGTATTTGTGTGATAATTCTCGCACTCTGACGTGTTTCATCTGTTCTTACAAAATACCTGGCTAAACAATCACCTTCATTATAAACAGGAACTTCAAAATCCATTTTATCATATTGCAGATATGGAGTAGCCCGTCTTAGATCTAAATTAACGCCGCTGGCTCTCAGGTTCGGACCCGTAAAACCAATATCGAGGGCAACTTCTCCTGAAATCTGACCGATGCCATCAAGTCTCTCTACAAAAATTCTGTTAGTATTAAGAAGTCTTTCGCATTCATCAAGATTCGGAATATACTGATCAATAAACCACCTGATCAACTTAAGTGCTTCCGGCTGGGCATCATTAGCAACACCGCCGATTCTGGTATAACTATTAGTGAAACGTGCACCGCAGAGTATATCCCAAATATCCATTATCTTTTCGCGTTCTCTTAAAGTCCATAAGAAAACAGTAAGTGCACCCACATCCATTGCGAAAGAACCAATTGCAACAAGATGTGAAGCAATACGGGCAAGTTCAGCTATCATCATTCGTATATACTGGGCACGAACAGGAACTTCAATTCCGGCAAGTTTTTCAACTGCTAAAACCCAGGCTACATTATTTGCCATAGGGGAAATATAATCCAAACGATCTGTATGTGGTATATATTCGTAATAAGACATGTTCTCTGCCATCTTTTCGTAACCGCGATGCAGGTAGCCTAAATCCGGAACACATCCTACAATAGTTTCACCATCAAGTTTTAACAATAGCCTTAACACCCCATGAGTTGCCGGATGCTGTGGACCCATATTCAGTATCATCTGGTTATCAAGAGCGTCATCAATTGAAATATCCGAATCTCTTAACAGGGCTTCTAAAATTTTTGAATTAACTTCGTCTTTTTTTAATACTTCCATATACTTTTATTTTTTAGGGAGTGATAGTGAACCGGGAATGCCCATTAAAGGAAAATCTTTTCTTAAGGGATGATATTCAAATTCTTCAGGCATGTACATTCTTCTAAGATCAGGATGGTTATTAAATTTAATTCCGTACATATCATATGTTTCGCGTTCCTGCCAGTTTGCTGCACGCCAAACAGAAGAAACAGAATCAATATTACAATCTGTTTCATCAACATCGGATTTGAGAACTATACGTATATTATTTTTCAATGAGAAAATATGATAAACAACTGTAAACCGGTTTTTTCTGGTAGCCCAGTCAACAGCAGTTACATCCTCACACATTACAAACTCAAGTTCTGAATTTGTTTTAAGAAAGCTGCATAACCCGAGTATAAATTTTTTTTCAACTTTTATTACAAATTCGTCTTTATACTCGGAGAATTCAAAATTAACGTCTGTGAAATTCTCCAGTAGTTTAGACTTAATAAATTCTTTTATTTCCATTTTAATTATTCTGGATTACGTTAATTTCTGGAAGATTAATATTCTGAAAATCTCGTGCTTTAGTTCTGCCGATTTTATTTTGAATTTGTATCAGGGCATTTAAAAGATTATCAGGTCTCGGCGGGCATCCGGCAAGATAAATATCAACAGGTAGGAACTGATCAATACCCTGAACAACTGAATATGATCTGTACATTCCGCCGGTGGATGTACAGGCACCCATAGCTATTACCCATTTCGGATCGGGCATCTGATCATAAATCATTTTTACAACATGCGACATTTTATAAGTAACCGTTCCTGCTACAATCATAAGGTCGCACTGACGCGGTGTAAATCTCATTACTTCGGAACCAAATCTCGCAATATCGTATTTCGGATCTGCTGCTGCCATCATTTCAATAGCGCAGCAGGAAATTCCCATTGGCATTGGCCAAACAGAGCTTTCTCTTGCCCATCCTATTATTGCATCAAGTTTCGTAGTAAAAAAACCATCCTGTTTAAGTTTTGCTTCTAATCCCACCTGAATCCACCTTTCTTATATGCATACAAATATCCTAATTCTAACACTACTAAAAATATTAACATAGAGTAAAAAACAGGAATTCCTATTTCACCATAAAGCCTTTTAAATTCCACAGCCCAGGGGTAAATAAAAATAACCTCAAGATCAAAAATGATAAACATCATGGCAACAAGATAATATTTGATGGACATCCGCTCTTGTGTGCTACCCACGGGCTTCATTCCGCTTTCATAGGTTGAAAGTTTACGCTGATTAGGCCTTTGAGGTCCGAAGAGGGTTGATGAGGCTACCATTCCGAAACTGATTACTGTGGCAACTGCAAATACTATAAAGATCGGGATATACTGTTCAATCATATTAGATTTCTGTTATAATTTGATGTCAAATTTATCCATTTTTGGACTGATTGTCAATTTAAATAAATACGTGTTTAATCGTTGCCTTCTTACAAATTATTGGAAAAATAATTACTGCTTCTCAAATATTTATAACGTTTGTTAATTTTTTAATGATGTAAATACTGCTTATTTTTTATTAAAAGATTCTTTAGCAATTGAGCAGAAATATCAGGAACCAAATTTACATAACTCTGTCTCTTTTATTTGTTACATTGGTGTGTTCCGGTGTATCAATTACCGCCCTGGCACAGGTACGGGCTGATAGTCTTGAATATTTAGGATATTCTCCAAGACATAACATTTTCACTACAAGATTTGATAAACAAATAAACACGTTTTACCTGAATTCCGGCCTGAAACTTTTTTTTGAGTCTGAAAAATTTGAATTAAATCTAAACGAAAGCTTTAATTCAACTTTTGTGCGAGGACCGCAAACCAGCACAAGAGAGGAACAGCATCTTACGATCAAATCGACTTACAATTATAATGATTACATAAAACCCGGAATTCTTGGAAGCAGTACAGTACTTGCCGATAACCGGACGCTTGAGATTAATCAGGCTGCAGTTTCTTTTGCAACCCTGTTTACTGAAATAGAACCGGCAAGGAATATATTCCTTTCCCCTTTTGGCGGATACATTAGTAACAGCCAGATTAACGAAAATGATTATGGATATGTATATGGAATGGAGGGTATTGCGAATAATTTATTGGTTTCGGATTTCAGATTGAATTCGGAAATGAGATTCAGAAATGAAGATATTATTCCAAGACGGAACCTTACAAGATATTTTCAATTCAATGTAATTAATTTATTTGATCAGAGTGTTTCAAATACAGTTAATTTTCTTTATACCCAGAGTAGAAAAGATTTTTATTTCCATACAGATTCCCTTACACGTATGAAGTTTGGAATTGTGAACAACATTCAAAGCAGAACTGAAACTGTTTACTCTTTACAGGACAGGCTGTTCTACGATAAAATATTTGATATACTTTCGCTTAATCTCTCCGGGAATTTAAGCATGAGAACTATAGAAAGAGATACACGATATAAAAACCCGGATCTGAATGTTCCGTCCTTATTCGATACGAAAATTGAAGAACTTAAACTCAACTTCGAAGGTGTGACACGCTATAGTTCTGAAATTTTTGACGGTCAATTACGTTTTACATTTGCTGAAAGAGATGAAAAGAATATAACTAAACCATTTCCTGAAATAGATCAAAGTTTTTTTGATCAGCGATCTGAGATTGAAAGCAGGAAAAATAACAATTCCGGGCGTTTGTCTTTAACTTTTTTAGGTGATCTTAAACTTGGTGAGCGGGACAGACTCTCACTTAGCTTTTATCAGAGTAAACTTAAATACGATACTCCAAGTGAATTAAATGATGACGACCGTGATGAAATTCTGTCTATACTAAGATTAAGATACTCCACATTTCTTAATCCATTTTTTGAAGCTTTTATAAGTGCAGAAGGAAATTACAGTCATATAGTTTACATATTTGCAGGGCGAAGTTCTAATAATAATGCAAACAGGATAATCCGCCTGAGGGCTGGTGGAGATTATACGGGTAGAATTTTTGCTTCACATAATAGTTTTGAAGTTTCAGCAAATTACACCGTTTACGATTTTGAAGATATAACTTCCAGTTTTCAGAGTTTTTCATTCAGACAAATGACTGCATTTGATTCAACCAGTATAAAAATTAATAACCGGATATCGTTATTCGGATTTGGATACTTAAAATTTTCTGAACAGGGAAATTTCAACTGGAGTAATTTTTCATCAAAGCCTTCAAGATTTTTGCAGGAAATCTATATAGAACCCAGAATCATTCTTTATCTTGAACATTCCTCTTTTTCTGCGGGTTTAAGATATTTTTCTCTAAACACTTACAATTTCGAACAATTAAACAGAATACCGGATACTGAATACTCAAGCCTTGGTCCGGTTGCAGTAATTAATGTTAATCTATGGAAACGGCTGAATATTTATATCAACGGGTTTTATGAATTTATCAGATCGAGCGGCGACCGCGTTAAGGAACAGGCAAATCTTATTATGCAGGTTAATTGGAAGTTTTAATTTAAAAAGATATTTTTCACCCATTAATAAAATAAGAGAAACGTGGAGAAAAAAAAGAGTTATCAACTTGAAATTGAAAGTGACCCTAATAACCTGATCACGGTTGAGGAATTTGTAAATTATTTTTCAAAAGACCTTGGATTGGATGAGGATAGACTTAATGGTTTATTACTTTCAGTTACGGAGGCTACAACAAATGCTATTATTCATGGCAATAAAAGCGACCGTAGCAAAACTGTTTATATAAATGTTACCCTCGAGAATAAAGTCCTTACCATATCAATAAAGGATGAAGGGGTGGGTTTTGACCCTGCAAATGTGCCCGATCCTACACACCCGGATAATTTATTGAAAGATTCAGGTCGTGGACTGTATCTGATGCGTGTGTATATGGATGAACTCCATTATAATAAAACACCCACTGGTACTGAAACTATACTCAAACTTAGGATTTGAAAGTCAATCTCTGAAAATTCTAACTTAGTTTATTAGTTTTATCAGAATTTAATATTATTGTATTAGATCATTGACCCTAAATGGAGCTGCCTGTTAAAGTCAACCTTGGACCGACACATAATCGATTCGATATTTGAATTCAAATTCTATTCTTCAATACAAACACAATCCCCATTATTTAGTATAAGCAATTTGTTATACGAGTTATACTTAATTATTTTTAATAGCAACAATTCAGCAATTTTAACAGAGGAGATCTTACAATGGGACGAAAGAAAATTTCCCTTATAGGCGGCGGACAAATTGGTGGTGTTTTAGCTCAGCTTATTGCATTAAGACAACTTGGTGATGTAGTCTTATATGATATAGTTGAAGATATGCCTCAGGGCAAAACTCTTGATATTGCAGAAGCTGCAAGAGTAGATGGTTTTGATGTTCAGGTAAAAGGAACCAATGATTACAAAGATATAGAAGGTTCGGATATTGTGATTATAACTGCAGGACTTCCCAGAAAACCCGGCATGAGCCGCGATGATCTGCTGGTAACAAATGCAAAGATAATGCAGACGGTAGCGGAAAATGTAAAAAAATTCGCTCCGGATTGTATTGTAATTATCATTTCAAATCCGCTTGATGCAATGGTTACTTTGTTCAAAAAAATTACAGGATTTCCTGAAAACAGAGTTATAGGTCAGGCAGGTGTGTTGGATTCATCACGATTTTCTACCTTCATTGCATGGGAACTTGGTGTTTCTGTTAAAGACGTAAATGCTATGGTTCTGGGCGGACATGGCGATACTATGGTTCCTATTGTCCGTTACGCAAATGTAAATGGTATTCCGGTTATGGAATTACTTGAGAAAAAATATAATGATAAAACCAAAGCCGCTGAAGTTATGACTGCAATGGTTGAAAGAACCAAAATGGCTGGCGGTGAAGTTGTTAAACTTCTTAAAACCGGATCAGCGTTTTACTCCCCTGCTTCATCTGCAATTGCTATGACCGAATCAATAATTTATGATGAAAAAAGAGTTCTACCGGTTTGCGCATACCTGAATGGTGAGTTTGGAGTTAAAGGATATTATGTTGGCGTTCCCGCAGTGCTTGGTTCAAACGGCGTTGAAAAAATAATTGAGTTTGATCTGAATGATGAAGAACAGGCATTGCTCGATAACTCTGTTAAAGCCGTAACAGATTTAGTCGCTGATATGGAAAGACTGGGATTTTAACATAAAGTAGCACAGTTCTCCAGAACTGTGCAAAGAGAAATAAAGAAATTTTTTTAGGATTCGTTTGGATATTTAGTTTTATTTAATGCTCAAGACTGGAGTCTTGAGCTACGTAATCATATTTTAAGCAAAAAAAAGCCATCAATAAATGAGGGCTTTGCTACATGAATTTTTATAAACTCAGTTAACAGGATAAACACTGACGTACTGTCTTTCACCACGCCTGGTTTCAAACTGCACTTTACCATCGGCAACGGCAAATAAAGTATCGTCACTTCCCTTTTTAACATTTGCACCTGGATGAAATTTCGTACCTCGTTGTCTTACAAGTATATTTCCTGCAACAACCTGTTCACCACCGAATCTTTTTACACCAAGCCGTTGTGCATTGGAATCACGCCCGTTTCTTG
>JAWOIK010000225.1:0-3624 GCA_046484705.1 Ignavibacteriaceae bacterium
TTTCCAGATCATAAGTAAAAAGTGATTATTTTAGTTTGAATTCACTATTCTTTCCATATAAAATCGAATAACATATAAGAAGCGGTTAACATTATCACATCGTAACTGACAACAATTGCTAATTCAAAAACAGATTTTTCAAACCCTGTGCCATCGATTGAAAACAAAGTTAATTGCACAGATGTTAATATCAAAGGCAACAATATCGGGAAAGACAGTACCGGGTAAAGTGTTCCTTTTGCTCCGGCTTTAGCAATTATTGCTGCTATTATAGTTGATGAAATTGCCAGTCCAATATTACCAAGAACGAATGAAAGTAAAAAGAGTGTAAAATTCCTTATTACAAAAGCTTCGAACAGACCAGCATAAAGTATTGCAATAACCGTGTTCATTGCAAAGACAAGTATGATATTAAAGATCAGCTTCCCGTTAAATACTGTTGTTGGCGATGCAATGAGTTGCAGTGTTAATGCGGTTCCCCTTTCTTCTTCCGAAACAAATGCACGCGATAATCCCGACATAGCAGTGAAAAAAATTACAACCCAGAATAATCCGGCAGTTAATTCCTGACTTATTTTTTCCTGACCTATTGAAAACAATATTACGCTTATTGCCACTATAATAAACATTGCAAGTGAGTTTATTGCATAGCGTGTTCTTATTTCCGAACTAAAATCTTTTTTAAATAATGCGTATGATTTCATTGTTATTAAAGTCAAAAGTAAAAAGTCAAAAGTCAAAAATTAAATATTGTTTTTACTTTTGAATTTTGACCTTTGACCTTCCATCACTCCTTGAAATTTTTTAAATCGATTATCTCTGAACAGAGATTCAAATCCTGGTTCTCATTTGAAGCAACAATAATAATATTTTTAGTTCCCTCTTCATTAATAATTTCATAAACAGAATTTTTACCTTCTTCATCAAGATTAGATGTCGGTTCATCTAAAATCAGTAATGATGGTGAATGCATTAATGCAAAAATAAATTTCAATCTTTGCTTCATACCTGAAGAATAAGTTTTTACAAGATCATCTTTCCTGTTGAATAACAGAAATTTTTCCAGAAGATATTTTACTCTTTGAGTGTCCAGACTTATCCCTCTTATTGCAGCACAATGTTCGAGATTTTCCCAGGCAGAAAATTCCTCATACAGAACCAGGTAAGGTGAAACAAATCCGATATGATCATGGATCTTTTCAGAAATAATTTCTTTATCATTTAGTTTATGGATTACTTTACCTTCTGATGAACCGTTTATTCCCGCAATTATTTTAACAAGGGTGGATTTGCCGGAACCATTGGGACCTGAAACTCCGTAAACTCCGGGTTTATTCATCTTATAAGTTAGATCACTAAATATTAATCTTCTCCCGAAATATTTTTTGAGTGAGGATAATTCTAATGTGTAATTAGTCATTGAAGATTACAAATTTGCCTGTTTTATAATAATTGCCGTCTTTTACAGCATATATGTATATACCGGATGGAAGATTTTCACCGTTTTGATCAACCGGTTTATCCCATTCGATAATTGATATTTGTTTGTAAATATCTGAAGTGGCATCCTTAAGATTGTGCGGTTTAGTAAACCGTGTAAATGAATTTATCAGATCCATCGAGATCGTGTAAATATTAACATCAACTTCTTTATTGGTTTCAATATCAACAGGAAATCTGATCGATTCGCCGCTTTTCCTGTTTGGATTATTGTAACGGTATGGTGAAGGAAATGGGGAAATCTCTACTGAAATATCTTTAACAATATGAATTGAATCTCCGGTTAGAGGGATATTATTAATAATTTCAGCCTGCTTCCAGAAAGGGTTGTTTGCTGTATTAAAAGAAGCTGAGTAAAAATCACCAATTTTATAATCACCCGAAATAGTATCGAAATTAAGAGTATAATTTGCAAACAGCGGAGAGATAGTTGTACCTAAAGCTTTTTGATAATCTCCATTTCCAAATATTGCAACTATTGTATCACCATTTGCCGGATTAAGTGTTCGCAGAAAATAATTAGCTGCAGGAAAACCAGATATACTAAAATTTTGAGATGGAGGGGTAAAACCTGCTATAACTGTTGGAGTGATTTGAGGATAAAATTCTGCTTCTTCAAAATATGCACCAGATACACTCCGGTGATTAGTGAAGTAACTCCATAGCCCGAACAAAGTCAGTTCAAATTCAAAAACGGAACCTCTTTCTTCAATGCTTTTACTTATCGAAGTTAATGCCCTGTTTGTAGGCATAAGTTCCCATTGTCTTTTAAGAATATCAAAGTCAAATCTGTCTTTAAGAAATATGTTCCATATTGCCAGGTTATAGCCATCATTATTGGGGAATGATCTTGAGGGGTTCTGAAAATAATCATTCATATAAGCGTAATAATCATTTACTGAATCAAATACGAATTCTTCCATTGCAGTAGAAGTTATTTCGTAAAAGAATGTATCATCTGCGCGGAAAATATAATTCCCGCCCTGGATTGCATGATGAAATTCATGAGCTACGGTTACACGGGCTGCATCAATTGGTTGTTTGCCTTGAGCAGTATACCAGGGAAAATCATTATCAACAACCATATATGAAGTAAATCGCTGCGTACCAGATTGAATTTCTTCTTCAAACTGTGTGTATCCATATAGTCCGGATATATGCGTTACATAAATATCATACCTGTCATCTCCGCCTGCTCCAAAATCAGCCGGCGGCGGAGGATATCCAAGATAATTAACCTCATAATTATATGCTGAATCTAATGCCTGGGCAAACAAATTCAAGTCGTAAGCGATTCTGTCGTTTCCGGTAGTTGTATAATGAATTTTGAAAAATCCTCCGGGACTTATAATGCTGTTTGGTAATTGGGGTCTGCTAAGTAAAATCTTCAATATAGCCTGCTTCTCGGGTGAAAAATATTCAATATTAG
Source organism: Ignavibacteriaceae bacterium (assembly GCA_046484705.1). Lineage (GTDB taxonomy): Bacteria > Bacteroidota > Ignavibacteria > Ignavibacteriales > Ignavibacteriaceae > JAGXRK01. The sequence goes on from JAWOIK010000225.1 coordinate 2,930, forward strand.
ATTGCAGGGTGTTTACTAACTGCATTCCGCATTTATGAGCTGCTTCTATACCTTCCTGTCCATCGGGGATGATATCGGTTTCAATTCCTCTTATGTGCAGAAACAAATTATATAATGAATCCAACTGCGTACTGCTTTGAGGATATAAATTGAACAATGATAATACAAAAAGAATAATAATTTTATTCAGAAATGACTTTGTCATTCAATATGCCTTACAGAGATTGATCCGTTTAGTTTATTAGAGTATATAAGATGCTCGTTCAGGAAATCCAGATTCACAATAATAAAATTGTAAGCATATATATCCCTGAATATATTCTGTACTTTCAAATTTTTATTAGTTTGTGATATCTCAATTTTGCCAGCAGTATTTCTATCTTCATCATAAAAAAACAGGGAGTTACTGCTGCCAAAAGATAAGTGATTTTTATTTTTTATCCTAAGACCTGGTAACTGCTTATCAACCCTAATCAATGCTGCATTGTTTTCACTTACAATCGAAATTAAATTACTATTATCTGATTTTATAATGCTTACCTGGATGAATGAGTCGGTGTTGTTATTCACTTTTGATAAAGAGAATATTTCGGCCTGTATTGTACCAATCTGCTGACGCAGTGTTGTCTTCAGCTCATCTTCATTTATTGTTGAATGAAATAAAGCCGGCTTGTCCTTATTCATCTTCCAATATG
>JAWOIK010000269.1:0-4220 GCA_046484705.1 Ignavibacteriaceae bacterium
ATTGGCGGATAACCTCGGCTGCTATCGAGGAGGCTGCAGAGGAGCTTGGCCCTGCGAATGTCCGTAAGCAGGAGTCCCAGACCTTGTTGATAGCAATGTTCGACCCACTATGGACGGGAGATGCGCAACCGACCGATGCCTTTTTTGCCGGCGCATCTGCCGAGTTCCAGGAGTTCCTAGACAAACCGGCATAGGCACGTGGATGTGAATCCTTGGCCTGGTGAGCGGACCAGATGCCGGTCTTCTGGAAGAGGAGATTGCTGGGCTCATTCGATTCCAGCGCCATCCGCGCTGGAATCGAATGGGCGACACGTGGGCTCACTAGCCCGATTCTTGGAAGACGGTCCAGAGAAACGAGGTCTAAAGACGTGAAGCTGCGTACACCGCGAATATCGCGGATTACTTTGCGTAACAATATTTTGGGATATACTTGGATTATGCCCTGGATTTTGGGATTAGTTATTTTTAACCTTGGGCCACTTGTAGCTTCAGCCATATTTAGCTTTCAGGACTATCGCGTGATATCACCTCCGAGGTGGGTAGCATTTCAAAATTACTCAAACGCGCTACTAAAAGACCGGCTTTTCTGGCCGTCACTAATGCGTACCTTCTATTTTGTATCAGTGGGACTATCTTCTTCCGGAAAGCCGGATTTCTATTGCACGTAATACAATAAGGATAATGCTTGATAAAAAAGATCTGTCCGGTGATCATACACTTAGAGTTGCTGTTAATAAAGATGGTAACCTTACAAATTTTCAAACTCTTATGCTTCACAACGGAGTACCTGCAAGCCAGGCAGGTAAGCGGACCCATCACGATAATATAATATACTCAATTATGATTGACCGTTTTTATGATGGTGATACAACAATTAATAATCCCGTTCAGCATCCTGAGCTTTCATACAAAGCGAACTATCAGGGCGGAGACCTTCAGGGTATAATTGATAAAGTTGAAAAGGGTTATTTTGAAAAACTTGGAGTTAACACTTTCTGGATTTCACCGATCGTTGATAACACAAATAACGCTTTTCAGGAGTATCCGGCACCACACAGATACTTTACAGGTTATCATGGTTACTGGCCTGTTTCATCCACAGAAGTTGAAGAGAAGTTCGGAACAATGGGGCTTGCTAAGGAACTCGTGAAGACAGCAGAAGATAATGGAATAGAAATTCTGCTGGACTTCGTTGCCAACCATGTTCACGAAGAACACCCGCTTTGGAAAACAGCACGTGACTGGTTTGGAAAACTTGAACTTCCGGACGGTAAATTAAATTTGCGCTTATGGGACGAACAAAGATTAACAACCTGGTTCGAACCTTATATGCCTTCTTTTGATTATGAAGGCTCGCTGGAAGCACTTGAATTTATGACAGATAATGCTGTCTGGTGGCTTAAAGAAACAGGGGCACACGGATTCCGACACGATGCAGTTAAACACGTTCCCAATTCTTTCTGGAGAACTTTAACTCGTAAGATTATAGAAGAAATTGAAATACCTAATGATACCAGAGTTTATCAGATAGGCGAAACATTCGGAGGATTTGATCTTATAAGCTCTTACGTGAACAACGGACAGTTAAGTTCACAGTTCAACTTCAATCTTTATGATGTTGCACTTCCTGTTTTTCTTTACCCGGAAAACTCCTTTGAAATGCTCGATCTGACAATGACAAAAACTTTTCAGGTTTATGGTGTAAATCATTTAATGGGTAATCTGGCAGATAGTCACGATAAAAACCGTTACATGGCTTATGCAGATGGTGATCTTGAATTGAACAGTAGCGAAGCAATTGAAATCGGATGGATAAATCCTCCGCAGGTTGATAATCCGTCAAGTTATGACAAACTAAAAATTCATCTGGCTTACGTTCTTACAATTCCCGGCGTACCGGTCATCTATTACGGCGATGAAATTGGAATGACCGGAGCTGCTGATCCTGATAACAGAAGAATGATGCGTTTCGGTGATGATCTGAATTCCTACGAAAAGCAAACACTTGAAGATGTAAGTAAACTGATTCATATAAGAAAAAATCATTCCGCTTTAAGATATGGCGACTTTTATACTTTGCAGGCAGATAAAAATATTTATGCTTATCTAAGATCTGATATGAATGAAAGGATTCTTACAGTTGTAAATAAAAGTGAAGACGCACAAAAAGTTGATTTGAAATTTCCAAAAGAATATAAACTTTCAAAAGCAACGGATTTAATAAGCGGACAAGAATTTGATATCAGGCTGAGTCAATTATCAGTTGCTGTTGATAAAACAGGTTATATGATATTAAAGGTGGATTAAGTCATAATAAACGGAAAGAACTCTTTTTAAAGTCTAAGAACTTATATAAATGGCTGTTATTAAAAACGACAGCCATTTACAATACTAACTTACATCATCGGCCAGAGCCATCCGAAAATGCCCGCAGTAAACAATGCATAGATAAGCCCATCGAACATTGATTTGAAAGTTGCAGACCAGTTTTTTCTATACCAGATACTGTTTTGCATAAGTGCTAAACTGTAACCTACAAATGCTGTCGTTCCGGCAAACCTGAATACCGCAAGATAATTTGCTCCCGGAGTAAGTGCACTTCCAGCAAGATATGCGGCAATAATGCTTACAATTACACAGTATAGAAACCAAAGACTCAAACTTTGTCCCATTGATATTTCACCGCTTGGAAAAATAGTTATAAAGGCAACAGGACCCTTTTTCATTTTTTCCTTGAACTCCGGTGAATTTCTTTCCTTGCTATCCGAAGTTTGCGGCATAACATAATCACCGGGAGGAATGTTCAGTTTACGGAGACTGTCCATAGCCTCATCCTCCGAAGGAAGTTTTTTGAAATCTGAATTGTGATAACCCAGGAACATATGAATGACAGAACTCAGAAAAAAAACTGCAACAGCAGAAAGAAGGATCGGCAGCCAGAGAGATACTATTGATACCATTGTGCCTCCGGAAAAGTTTATAAATGATTATTAACCCTCATTAAAAAAATAACAATATTTGCGTATGACTTCAAAGTGAAGCCTGAAAATATTTATTCTCCTGAAATCTTTGTTCCCATTTCATTAACTTCGCAAAAACAAATAAATAATTATTGGAGATGTTATGCCCAGAGTAGCAATGTTGTTTGGAGTTATATTTATCACACTTGGATTAGTCGCTTACTTCGGTATCAGCAGTGAAAGCATTACCGCACTGATTCCCGCTTTCCTTGGTTTGCCGATGCTTATACTTGGCTATATTGCACAAAATGAAAAATATTTAAAACACGCAATGCACGGAGCTGCAGTTCTTGCTTTGCTTGGTTTCGGCGGGACAGTTGGCGGACTAATAAAATTCTTCAGAATGATTGGCGGAGAACAGTTTGAAAGAGGCTCAGCAATCACCGTTCAGGCAATTATGGCATTATTGTGTCTGATATTTCTAATATTTGCAGTCAGATCGTTTATTGATGCGAGAAAAATTAAGAGAGGATAAAAATGAAACTAAAACTTTATATACTTTTCACAGCCATTTTCTTACTATCCTGCGGAGAGAAAAAAACAACCGGAGAACTGGAAACTCAAATGAATAAAATTGCCGAGGATTACGTTAAGCTCGTATTGAAAATAGGAGTTTACGATGCAGACTTTGTCGATGCATACTTCGGACCTGAAGAATGGAAACCGGAAGAAGATTCCGCCAAAGTCGATTCCGCAGTTGTTGATGATCTGAATAATGAAATCGACAGGTTATTAAATGAGCTTGAACAACTTGCTCAATTTAAAGCAGATGAAATACAAACATTGCGTTACCGATATCTTTATAAACAATTACTTGCAGCTAAAACAAGAGTTATGATGTTAAGAGGAGTAAAACTTCCTTTTGACCAGGAAACTACTGCACTCTATGATGTTCAGGTTCCGTCATATACTAATGAGTATTTTCAGAATATAATTGATGAGCTTGATAAAATCCTGCCCGGACAAGGTTCTGTTGATGAAAGATTGTTGAGCTTTAAATCTGCTTTTATAATTCCGGAAGATAAGATTGATAATGTTTTCAATGCGGCTATTGAAGAATGCAGAAAAAAAACTTTACAGCAGATAAAGCCTCCTGAAAATGAAAACTTCACAGTTGAATATGTTAACAATAAACCGTGGGGAGCTTATAACTGGTATAAAGGTAACAGCTTCAGCTTAATTCAGGTCAACACCGATTTG
>JAWOIK010000304.1:0-4040 GCA_046484705.1 Ignavibacteriaceae bacterium
TGCTGGTAAGGATTTTATTCACCAATTTCCGCTATGTTAGGTTTATGCTTAACAAAGTAGCATGGTTTACATTAGTAATTATTCTTCCGATAGCAGTTCTTATTTATTTTGGATCCGGTACATTGTCTTCAGTAATTTCGCAATTGGATCAAGCCGGAAGCGGAAAAGGAATTGCGGCTATACTTATTGAACAGGTTAAAAATATGTTTTTGCTTTTCTTTTCATATTTGCTTTCGAGATTAGTTGCATGGTTCCAGTTAACCGAACCTTCAAGTTTAAATGAATTTGCAAAGGAAAGATTTGAAAAAACTGAATATAAAATTATGACCATGGGACATACACATAATCCGGGCGGATACAATTTTAAAGGAAGTAAAAAATTCTATAATACCGGAACATGGGTTCCTGTCATTGAAACAACAACCTCGGAAATAAGAGAAGATAAAACCTATTCATTTCTTCATCTGGTAAGAGATGAAAATGGAAGCCTGACACCAGCTAATAACGGGATATTGCAAAGGTGGAATGATAATGCCGGACGGGCTGAGTCATTAATTCTTATTAAAAGAAAATAAATAAATGGTAAAAGGATGATCAAAAATATACTTCTGTGTGTTTGTTCTTTGATGCTGATTTTATTGCAGGGTTGTTCCTCTTTTAAAGGATGGGGAAGTGACTTTGGGGAAGGCTTGCTTGACGAAGCTAAAACCAGTGTTGATACTGTTGGCTTTGAACTGGTGAAAGGACTAAGAGAAAGTCTTACAAGTGAAGAGTCAAAGCAAAAATTAACAGAGCTTATAGACTCCCTTATAACACATCTGGGTGAATCGTCAAACAAGCAGTTAACAGGCATAAGAGATTCTGTGTTGAATGACTATATAACCACATGGCTTCAGGATGAACTTCTCGGAGATAAAACATCAGACAGGTTAGATCAACTGAGAAATTCAATATTTGGTCCTTACTTAAAAGATTATATTAATGACATTACTTATAATCTTGGTACAAATATTTTTAACGATTCAACACTGGCAAGAATCGGTGCAATAAGAGACACACTTTTGGGAAACCAGTCAAACGAATACCTTAGAGCCATAGTTGATTCAGCACTAATCACTATTGCGCTCAGGCTGGATAAAGATATTAATCCCTTACTAAGAGATAACCTGAGTTTTGTAGAAAAGAATGCAACCTGGCTGCTTATTCTTGTTGGTATTATTACACTTGTAATAATATGGTTTGTATGGAAGCAGAAGGAAAAATATCTTCAAATGACAAAAATGCTGACTTACCAGATTTCAGAGGTTCCGGATAAAATTCTTAAAGAAGATCTTAAAAACAGCATTTCAAGAAATGCTAAAACAATTGGTTTAGAAGATGAATTAAGAACGCTGCTGGATAAATACGGGTTACTGCATCTTGATGATGGAAATGGAGTAATGAATAAAAATGAAGATTTCAGAATAGAAGAAAATTAAAGAATAAGACTTTATAAATTCATCTAACCATTCCATACAATTTATTCTTTTCTGTCATTTTAAGAAAATATCTTAAACGCTGCTGAAAAATATCAGGACGCTTTCTTGCTCCGTTTATCCAGCCTATTCGTATTCTTTTATAGGATTCCGGGAATTTTTGAAAATTCTTCCATATAATTTTATCCTGTTTCAATTCTTTAAGAATATCCCCGGGAATTGTAAATTTTTCAGCTTGAACAGAAATTTTAAATGTATGTTCTATTGCTTTAAGTCCGGCAGAAGTCATTTTTTTATGCTTAATAAGTCTTCTTATTCTTTCTCTGTTCATATCTGAAAGTACGCTGTTCTTTTTGCGTGGAGAAAATCTTTGAACAAATTTTTCATCATCAATCTTTTTAACAATACTGTCAATCCAGCCAAAGCACAAAGCTTCCTCAACGGCATCGTTGTAAGGTATTCTTAGTTTACCGGTGTGCTGCTTATAATAAATTAACCAGATTTCTTTTTCAGTTTTATGATTTTTTTTCAGCCAGTCACGGAAGGTTTTTCTATCGGTTATATAAAGAGTTTTGCCTATGTTCATATTTTTCGAATATTCTTATTGTAAAAATAGTAAAAACAACTCGCTCAATTCTACCAAAGTTTCATTTATATTCGCCTGTTTTTGCCAAAATATTTTCTGTAAGAATACTTTAAATTCAGATTTATTCGCATTGCTAAATTTTGATTATTTTAAAGTAATTGTTATGTTTTATTAGAAATAGTTTCTCCGGTTAAAAAATTTGATTATTCAAGGTATCCGCGTAAATCAAAAACCTTTATATAGGTAGTTCGACAAAGATTGGTTTTCTTCCAGAACGGACAGATTTTATCAGAAACGATTCAAACATACAATGCTATTTTAAATAATGAATTGATTAAAACGGCACACTTAATTTTAACAGTTATTACTAACTGAAAATAACATAAGGACACAAATGGATATAATAATTCCTGCTACAGAGAAGATGAAAAATGAAATAGCCATGAAAACAGAAGTACTGAACCATCTTGAAGAAAAAGTTAAAGAATGGATTGATTCTCATTTATCCAAACGGAAGCTGTGGTTCTCGAGCGATTTTCTTCCTGCAGATGAAAAGATGAATGACGACCAGGAAACTAATATTAAAAAGTTAAGGAATCGTGTAAAAGGACTACCCGATTCCGTACGTGTTGCAGTTGCTATTAATCTTCTGACTGAAGAAGGCCTGCCTCATTTTCACAGAATAATTGCAAAGCATCTCGGCGATGAAAGCTTCTGGGCTAAATGGAATAATATGTGGACGGCAGAGGAAGACAGGCATGGCGGGGTTTTAAGAGACTATGCCCGTGACGGAAGACTTTTTAATTTTAAACAAGTTGAACTTATGCAGTATCATTACCAGGAAGCCGGGTTCAATCCCGATTGGGATAAAGATCCGTACAAGGTTTTTGTATACACAACCCTGCAGGAAAGAGCCACGCAGGTTTCACATAAAAACACCGGAACAATTGCCGGTGAAAATGAGCCGCTGCTAAACGGTATTCTTAATAGTGTTGCGGCGGATGAAGCGAAGCATTACACTTTTTACAGGAATGTATTTAAAGAAATATTAAAGATTGATCCTGCACGCGCTCTTCAGTCAGCAGCATCTATAATGCCTGCTATTGATATGCCCGGTATTTCGATGCCCAATTTCAGGGAGATGGCAGATGTGGTAAGAAGAGTAGGTATTTATGGTCCATGGGATTATAAACACATTGTTGAGGAAGCAATTAAATTTTGGGAAATTGAGTTTTTAACAGGGCTGAATGAGCTTGCTTCAAAAGCACAGGAAAAAATTCTTGCGATACCCGAAAGGTTAAAAAAGATTGCAGAATACCTTGAAAGAAAAACAACAAGTAAAACTTTTTCTTTCGATTTTATTTATAACAGAATTTTTTCTCTTGAAGCATAATTGGATACATTGTTTTGAAGTTGGAAGTGTAATGAGCAGATTCTGATAATTGCATGAATTTTATTTGACAAAAGAGAGACCATCATTATGTTGTAATAACACTATCTTTCAATTAATCAAAATATGGTCTTTTGAAAGTATGAACGGAAGGAAACTCTTTCTCAAATTCGTCTTTCATCTTTTTGATAGTTGAAAGCAGCGAAAGAACATCATCAGAATAATTTGGGACCGTCATGGAGCTTATGCTTTCCGATCATCCGTTCGATTGTCTTGTATGTGCCAAGTCGGGCAATTGCGATTTGCAGAGTACCGCAATAAAGCTTGGCATAAGGGAAATTCAGTACCAGGGAGAAAAATCAACCTATAAGCCCGATTTCTCTCCGGCCATATTGAGGGAAATGGATAAATGTATAATGTGCCGCCGCTGTGAGACGATGTGTAATGATGTGCAGACAGTGGGTGTACTCTCAGGGATAAACCGCGGATTTGAGTCGGTTGTTGCTCCGGCCTTTGAAAGGGACCTCGATCACAGTGAATGTACTTACTGTGGACAGTGTGTGGCTGTGTGCCCCACTGCGGCACTTAC
>JAWOIK010000355.1:0-6975 GCA_046484705.1 Ignavibacteriaceae bacterium
TTAATAATGGCTATACTGTTAAGATCTTTAATGATGAAAAGGATGCTGTTTCCTGGCTTTTGGAATAAGTAAAATTTATTGCTAACTCTAATAAGCTTTTTACAAGTTTAAAACCTAAATAGACTCAGACTTTCATTGCATCCGAATACACATCTCCATATTTTTTCACTATGGATTCCAAGAAATACAACAACACAAAACTGGCATTAAGTATTTTTGATACGGTTGCCGGATTTATTATGATCTTTTTATTCATAATACTTGGTTATAGCCTTAAGCTGGAAGTATATCTGCGAAGTTACATCTCATCAGATTACTTATTGTTCCTCCTATATTTCATAGTTATAGGTGCTGCAGGATCAATTATTTTCTTTCCTGTAAAATTTTATTCCGGGTATATTCTTGAGCATAAGTATAAACTTTCTAACCAGAATTTATCTAAATACTTTTTGGAAAAAGCTAAAGGATTACTCGTCTCTGCGGTGATCGGATTACCGATATTGCTGCTATTCTTCTGGGTATTAAGAGAATTCGGAACAAACTGGTGGCTGCCTTTTGCAATACTTATGTTCTTAATCTCAGTTGTTCTTTCGCAGATATTCCCGGTTTTTATTCTGCCAATCTTCTATAAAATTAAGCCAATTGAAAATGAATCTCTTAAATCGAGAATAAGTGAGCTTGCAAAGAATGCTGGTCTTAAAGTGGAAAATGTTTACTCCTTCGATATGAGCAAAAATACCAAAAAAGCTAATGCTGCTTTTACCGGGTTAGGAAAAACAAAAAGAATCATCCTCGGGGATACTTTACTGGAAGGTTATACAGAAAATGAAATAGAAACAGTTATTGCTCACGAAGTAGGGCATTATAAGCGAAAGCATATTACAAAAAACATTATTTTTGGAACCATATCAAGTTTTGCTACTTTGTTTGTTATTGCACAACTTTATGAATTATCTCTTGAATGGTTCGGGTTCGAATCTGTAACCCAAATTGCTGCATTACCACTGCTAATGATCTGGTCAGTGATAATAGGTCTTATCACAACACCACTTGGGAATATATTATCCAGAAAATTTGAATATGAAGCTGACAGATATGCAGTAAATGTAACCGGAAAGCCAGGCAGTTTTATAAACACTCTTGAAAAATTGACAGAACAAAATTTGGGTGACAAAGAACCTAATAAGTTTGTTGAATGGTTTTTCTACAGTCATCCATCAATCAGTAACCGGATTTCTGCTATTCAAAAATTTTCTGAAATCATGAATATTTCAGAAAAACCGGAACTTCAGACCGGGGAAATTAATTGATAACCTACCTGAAAATATTTTTCATTTCAATTCATACTTTAATTTGTTCAATTATCGGGTTGGTTTTTATTTTTATAGACAGAAGTTTTACTACTTATCATATTCTCTCAAAAGTATTTTCCGGTGGTATACTGCTGATTACCGGTGTGAGGGTAAAGACATCAGGACTTGAAAACATTGATAGAAAAGCAACTTATGTATTTGCATCTAATCATTCCAGTCAGCTTGATATAACGGCTTTACAATGGGGTGTTCCAAACCGTTTAAGCATGATATTTAAAAAAGAACTTGCAAGAATTCCATTCTTCGGATGGCAGCTTTATTTAGGTCCGTATGTGGTTATTGACAGGAAGGATCCAAAAGCTGCTATGAAAAGCCTGGTTGATGCTAAAAAAGTGATGGATAAATGGCACATCTCTGTTCTTGTTTTTCCTGAAGGCACAAGAAGTTTAACAGGTGAAGTGCAGAGTTTTAAACGCGGGGCATTTTATCTGGCAGCAAAAAGCGGCTATCCTATTGTTCCAATAACAATTAATGGTACAGTTAAAATAATGCCTAAAGGAACATTTAAATTAAAAAGGGGAACAATATATCTTCATTTCGATAAACCAATTTCAACAGAAGGAATTATAACCAAACAGGATGAACTTGAATTGATGGACAAAGTAAGAAATAGCATAATTGCAAATAAGAAGGATTAACAATAATGCCGGTCACAAAGAAAGATGTTGAAAAGATTGCTGAACTAGCAAGATTAAAATTTAGTGATGACGAACTTCAAAGTTTTACAAAAGATATGAACCGCATTTTAGAATATGTAGAAAAACTGAAAGAGTTAAATACTGAAAATATTGAACCTCTATCACATCCGAATAGAGGCACAAATGTTTTTCGTGATGATGAATTAAAAAACTCTGTGCAACCGGAAGAAGCATTGAAAAATGCTCCGGATAAAGATGATAAATTTTTTAAAGTACCTAAGGTGATAAAAGGATAACACTTAGTGTCTAATAAATCAGAAGAAAAACTTCCAACAATTATTGGTGTTATCCCAGCAAGATTTGCATCTACCAGACTGATGGGAAAACCGCTTGCTGATATTGGCGGCAAACCAATGATGCAGCATACTTATGAATCTGCATTGAAATCCAAACTACTCCATAAAATAATTTTAGCTGTGGATGATGAAAAGGTATTCCAGGTAGCTAAAAGTTTTGGTGCTGAAGTTATGCTAACACCAAAAGATATTCCTACCGGGTCTGATAGAATTGCATTAGTAGCAAAAAAGTATGATAATGCAGAAATAATAGTGAACATCCAGGGAGACGAACCATTTATAAGCGGAGTGATGATCGACCAGGCAATTGAACCTTTGCTGTTTGATAAAACAGTTAATGTTTCCACATTAGCAAGAAGGATTGAAACACTTGCTGAACTTAAATCACCTTCAGTTGTAAAAGTAGTTTTTGATTACAAAAACTTCGCGATGTACTTTTCACGTTCGTCCATTCCATTTGTGCGTGATGCAAGAAACAAAGAAGAGATACTTGAAAAAGCTGATATTTTTAAACACATCGGACTTTATGTGTTCAGGAGAGAATCACTAATTAATTTTACTCAGCTTGCACCAACTGATCTTGAGAACATAGAAAAACTAGAACAACTAAGAATGCTTGAAAACGGATTCAGAATAAAAATAGTTGAAACAGAATTCGATTCATTTTCTGTTGATACTCCTGACGATCTTGACCGTGCAAGAAAAATTTATAAAATGATTAAAAATTCGGAAGAATAAAATGAATATACCTGATAAATTTCAACTTGCTGTAACTCCAACGCCAATTGATACGATATCATTTCAGAATAAAAAATTTCTTATTAAAAGAGACGACCTGACCGGTTGTGAATTTTCCGGTAACAAAGTCAGAAAGCTTGAATATTTAATTGCAGAGGCATTAAAGGAAAAAGCCGAAATATTAATTACATGCGGTGGTATTCAATCCAACCATGCAAGAGCAACAGCAATTGCTGCTTGCAGAGCCGGGCTAAGAACAAAATTATTTCTTTGGGGAAGTGAAGCCTCAATTCCTGATGGAAATCATTTTCTGAATATTATGTACGGAGCAGAAATAGTTTATCTTACAAAAAGAGAATACGATAATGTAAATGAAATTATGCAAACTGAAAGTAAGGCGCTTGGCAAGAAAAAGAAAATTGCTTATGTAATTCCGGAAGGCGGTTCAACTACAAAGGGAATTTTTGGCTATTTCAATTTTGTGAATGAATTGAAGAAACAGATAGATATAGATGATTTAAACGGAATTGTGCTTGCTTGTGGAAGCGGCGGAACTGCTGCCGGTATTCTAGCCGGACTCTCTTATTATAAATCAGACTTAAAAGTTTATGCTGTTAATGTTTTGTACGAAGAGTATGAGATGAGAAAGAGAATCCTGAACCTGACGCAGGCAGCGATACTTGAATTCAATCTTAATTGCAGGTTAAAAAATGAGAATCTTATTCTGCTTGATGGTTATTCGCGTGAAGGTTATAAAAGCATAAACAAGGATAAAGTAAAACTGATTAAGAGTTTTGCAAAAGAAACAGGTATTCTTCTGGATCCTGCTTATACAGGAAAGGCTTTCAAAGCTTACTATGAAAAATTTCTGATGAAAGGTAAAAGTACTAAAACATTATTCCTTCATACCGGCGGAATCTTTGGAATTTTCGGGAGAACGGATGAATATTTATCAACTTAGCAAAAAATGGTTGGCAGATATCGTCTAAAAATTCTATTTTATGATATGAATAATTAGAAAGTTTTGAAATGGATTGTATTTTCTGTGATATTGCATCAGGTAAAAGCGATGCAGAAGTGATTTTTGAAAGCAATGACTATAAAGCTTTTCTAGATATCAACCCGGTCAGCTACGGACATACTTTAATAATTCCCAAAAAGCACTACGATAATTTTCTCACTTTACCTGAAGATGAATTAAAAGGATTAATAAAAGTAACTCAATTTCTTGCCGGTGCTATTAAAAGAAGTCTGAATGCCGATGGATTCAACATTGTATCCAATAACGGCGGATCTGCAGGTCAAACAGTTTTTCATTCCCACTTTCACATAATCCCCCGTTTTGATAAAGATTTTACAATGAAGCCGGAAACTAAGGTTTACTCAGAAAATTCTATGATAGAATATGCTGATAGAATACGTGCTGCCGTAACTAAATACGAGGATTTGCTGAATGCAAAATAAAATAAGAGTGCTGATAGCAAAAGCAGGATTAGATGGTCACGACAGGGGAGCAAAAGTAATTGCCGCTGCGCTGCGTGATGCAGGAATGGAAGTTATTTATACCGGGTTAAGGCAAACTCCGGAAATGATAGTTGAAGCAGCACTGCAGGAAGATGTGGATGTAATTGGAATCAGCATACTTTCCGGCGCGCATATGACTATATTTCCAAAAATAAAAACTATGATGAATGAAAAAGGTTTGACAGATGTATTGTTGACTGGAGGAGGGATAATTCCAGAAGAAGACATAAATAAATTGAGAGAGATTGGTGTTGGTGAGATTTTCACGCCGGGGGCACCTACAACCGGAATAGCTGACTATATAAAACAATGGCGTTCAGCAAATCCGCGATCATAATTATTAATATAGTTTTTTCACATTTATAGCGAAAGGATGAGTCATGTTACGATTTGTACTCTCTTTTATATTTCTTATTTCGTTTTATTCACATTCTCAAACTTTAGTTCAAACCGTAAACCTTCCTACCGGTACATACTGGAACAGCGGTTATGGATTAGTTTATGCGACCGGAAATTATTGGATTTCCAGTTCTTCCACTACAGGAAATGGAATTTTCTATGCAGTAAATGATCAGGGACTTTTGGTTGATACTGTAATAATTCAAAACTATCCTGCTATGAGAGCATCACAGGGCTTAGCCTGGGATGGCACCTATTTCTGGTATGTAGAAAGGAAAACTTCCAGGTGTGATATTTTTAAGATTGATGTTGATGGAAATGTTTTGGATTCTGTTACATCCACACAACTTTTTGGAGGCAACTGGTACATGGGTGGTGCTGCCTGGGATGGCACGGGTCTCTGGATATCTGTTTATTTCCCAAATGCCAATGTTTCTATTTATAAAATAGATGTAACTACAAAACAGATTGTTGATACCATCAACACTCTTCAGAATTTTCCTAATCAGTTACAGCCTCAGGGAGTAACTGTAAAAGGTGATACACTCTTTTGGGTGAATGATGGTTTTGAAGGAGTAGATAAAATTTATGCAGTTAGTATTCCAACGAAGGATACTTTGTTTTCTTTCAATCCACCCGAACAGCCGGGATTAAGACAAAATCCAAGAGGACTTGCATGGGACGGCAGTCATTTCTGGTTATTAGCCGAACCAATAGGTGCTACTTCAGGAAGACAATTATTTAAATACGATTTATCCGGTTCAGGTTCACCTGGAATCAGCATTCTTACCCCATCAATTGGTTTTGGTAATGTAATGATAGATTCAACTGTAACAGGCAATATTCTTATACAAAATTTTGGAACTGCTGATCTTATACTTGATTCTGCGGTTATAAGTAATCCTGTTTTCGAAATCAATGCAGCTTTTCCATATACCATAACTCCGGGAAATACTGCATCATTACAGATCCAATTTACTCCTGCTGCTTATACTGCCTATAATGATTCTGTACGATTTTATAACAACGATCCGACTTCAGTTTATGGAAAAGTTACTCTTACAGGTATGGGCGTATATACAGCACCTTATCTAATTGTTAATCCATCTAACCTGTCATTTGGAAATAAAAGAGTGAATTCAACATCCTACATAGAAGTTGAATTACGAAATGGCGGCTCCGAGACTTTACAGATCGATTCACTGGTTCTTGGAAATGAACATTTTTATTTTGAAAATGCAGAAACACCAATCACTATTAATGCATTAACATCTGCTTATATAAGAGTATGGTTTAACCCCTCAATGACCAACTCATACACAGATTCAATAACAGTTTATTCAAATGCATCTAATGGAAGGTCTGTACTATATGTAGGTATTTCAGGTGCAGGGATTAATGTTGACCCGGAACTTGGAAATATTTTCTGGCAAACAGTTGTACCGCCAAATCCCGGAACATCCTTCCAGGATTTACAAGTAAGAGCAATGATAGGATTGAATGATATTTCCGGAGATGGAAAAAATGATGTTATAGTCTGTTCAAGAAATTACTGGACAATTGCATACAACGGAAATAGTTCCGGCACAGGAGATTTATTGTGGAAGTTTTCAACCATACCTAATAATAATAATGCCGGAAGTGTTGAATGGATTCAAAACCTTGCTATTGCAAGTGACCTGAATAATGATGGTATTAATGATGTTGTTATTGGTACCACAGGCGGAAACGAATTTGTCTATGCACTTGATGGTTTGACAGGTGAAAAATTATGGGAATTCGGTGATTCGATAAACTTCAGCAATGGCGATATAATGGGAGTTGACGTTAGCAGAGATTTTAATAATGATGGTGTTCCGGATGTTCTTGCATCTGCAAGTGGTAATGAATTCACCGGCGAAGGAAGATTTTCAGTATTCCTACTTAATGGTGCTACTGGAGCTGTCA
>JAWOIK010000360.1:0-3830 GCA_046484705.1 Ignavibacteriaceae bacterium
TGACTGTGCATCAGGCTAAGGGATTGGAGTTTCCAGTTGTCTTTCTATTCAAAACTCATGAATCAAGTCAAAAGACATTGATAAAATCAAAACAAGTTTCAGTAAGCAAAAAATTTGGAATACTGACGAAGCTGCCTTTGAATGAAGATTTTTTGAATGAATATCAATCAACTCCAATTAATAATCTATACGATTATATTGAAGAGAAAAAAAGAATAGCCGAACTAAAAAGATTATTATATGTAGCCGTTACCCGTGCAAAAGATCATTTAATAATTTCAGGTGAGTATGATGAAGATAAACAGTTCAAGAAGGATTCCTTTCTGGGATTAATCAACGAAGGATTAGACATTGATTTTTCTTCTGAAAATTTTCTGTTAACTGGTAAATTAGATTATCTTGAACACAATGGGATGGAATTTTCCGGAGTTACCAGGAAATTAGATCACAGTATTCCCATTTTAAAATCGATTTCGGAGTACAGCGGTTTTTCTCTTAATACCGATAAACCTATTACTCAAAAAACAATTCAAGTAAAAAAAATATCTCCGCCCGTTGAAAAGGATTTTATCTCAGCAACTAAAGTTGCAGTTTATAACCAATGTCCCACCAAATATCTTCTAACTTATGAATTCGGGTTTAAAGCAATTAATGACTTAGAAGGTAGTACTAAAATTCAAAACATAAACTATGATTTTAATCCACAGGAAGACAGTATTGAACCTGCCGCTGATGATGAAGTTCCTGGAATTACTATTCCCGGCAATATTAAAGGCAGTTTACAGCATTTATTACTCGAAAGAGAGATCAAACCTGAAAATCTTGATACAGAGATAACAAATTACTTAATAAAAGAAGGGTTTGATGGTAACAGACTGTCCGAATCAAAAGATAGAACTATTTCTGAGATGCAGAACTATTTTTTATCTGATATTTACAGGGAGTTAAGTAATTATAAAAATTATAAAAATGAGTTTGAAGTTTACCTTAAAGAAAATGGCACTTATCTTTATGGAATAATGGATAAAATAATTTTTAACGATGAAGAACTGATAATAGTTGATTATAAAACGGATGATATTTCGATTGACGAAATACAGCAAAGAGCAGAGAATTACCTCATTCAGCTTAAATTTTATTTGTATTTAGCTCAAAAATTATTCAGTAATTATAAATTGTGCCGGCTAATACTTATTTTTATAAAGCATCCTGATAAACCGGTTGTAAAAAATATCAATTATCAGGATTTTTCTTTGGTAAAGAGAGAAATTTCGGATATTATTAAAGGTATAAATCATAAAATATTTTTTAAGAATATAAAACATTGTGCTATTTGTACTTATTCGGACAATAATAAAAAGTGTAAAATGATTTCAGAAAGTGAGCGGGTCTTCATATGAAAAAAGTAATTTCAAGTATCAGGGATTTAAAACTTATTGAGAAAGAGTTGATAAAAGAACATTCCGGGGCAATTTCAATCCAGCTTGATGATGAAAGAATATACCAGCTAGCAAGTAATTTTGTTTATCTGGACAAGAACATTTATGTGTTCCTTCAGGTAGATGAGGATTTATATCAGCAGTTAAGATTTGGTTATTCCGGCAGTTTTACGATTCACAAGTTCGACAATAAGTTTAAAGAGCATGATCTATTTGCTGAATCGACATACAGACTAACGTCCGTAACTGTAAACGGAGTTGTCAGGGAAGTTGAAGATAAAAAATTAGTTGATCAGATATTTGAATTATACAATAAAAAATATTCCTCAAATATTGCTTTGAAAGAATATATGAAGGAAAAGATTTTAAAACCTGTTATGATTGATACTGAGGAACTGCTTGCTTTTAATGAAGAAGGCAACTGACTTCTATAAAACTACTCATCATTCTTAAATACGGAGTACTGTTTTGCTTAATTACGTCTGGCTTACTCTTCTGTTTCTGGGGATTGTATCTGCAACCTATTTAGACATTTCGGAATTTTCTTCCAATAAGTATAATAATAACAAGCCTCTTGAAGTTGTACTCAATATTGAGGGAAGAACCAGCGATGAGTCTGAAATGGAAGCCGCCAGAATTATTATAAGTTCGGCTGTTTTTAATTCGTTTTATAAAACTTCTATCTCAAATGAAATAGAAGCAGACATGATAATATCAAACACTGAAAAAGAAGGCAGGCGGCAATTTGTAATTACAGTTACAGATAAATCACCAAAGGTGTGGAGAGATGTAGCTTCAATATCCGGTAGCGAAAACGAGTTGCGTGGTACAATCTTACTTACAAAAACTGAAAATGAAAATATTTATACTGCCCGGTTATTCTTTGAAGAAATAAGTTTTGTCTGGTTGAAAAAAGTTACAAACGATGCTATAAAAATCGCACAAACAGCAGTGGAAATTGCACTTGGATTAATTGGTATCATGGCATTATGGCTCGGTGTTATGAAAGTAGCAGAAGAAGCAGGATTAATTAAAATAATTGCGGGGGGATTAAGTCCCATAACCCGCAGGTTATTCCCCGAAGTTCCCTCAGATCATCCTGCCATTGGTTCTATGGTTATGAATATTTCAGCTAATATGCTCGGACTTGGAAACGCAGCCACTCCATTTGGTTTAAAAGCAATGGAAGAACTTGATAAACTTAATACCAATAAGGGAACAGCAACAAATTCCATGGTTACCTTTCTTGCAATAAACACTGCAGGTATGACACTCATTCCGGCAACAGCGATTGCGGTAAGAGCTGCTTCGGGCAGTGCTAACCCGGCAGTGATTATAGGCACATCAATCTTCGGTGCTTTCTGTGCAGTCGTAGTTGGTCTGACTGCGGCAAAACTGTTTGAAAGATTTCCTATCCCAAAAGGACAATTTACTGGATGGTTGAAACAAAACCGCAAATTCTTTTATATAATATTATCAATCTTTGTTGTTGTAGCAGCGCTTATTCTTACCGGGGCTGGTCAATTTTTAGGATCACTTTTTGGTAATTCATTTGCAGATATTTTTAAATCTGTTATACAGGTAATTTCCATTATTGCAATTCCGTTATTGATTTTTGTTTTTATTGGTTATGGTGCATTAAAAAAAGTTAAAGTATATGAACAATTCGTTGAGGGAGCAAAAGAGGGGTTCAATATTGCGGTCAGGATTATTCCATACCTGGTTGCAATGCTTGTTGCTATCAGTATTTTCAGAGCCGGAGGAGCAATGGATAACTGGCTTATTCCACTTCTTCGTTATATTACCGATCCCATTGGATTTCCGGCAGAAGCATTACCAATGGCATTAATGCGTCCGCTTTCAGGCAGCGGTTCACTCGGTATTATGGCAGAAACAATGGCTGTTCACGGACCTGATTCCTTTATCGGGATTCTCGTATCAACTTTCTTTGGAAGTACAGAAACAACTTTTTATGTACTTGCAGTATATTTCGGTGCCGTTAATATTAAGAATACACGTCACGCTTTGCCCGCCGGATTACTAGCAGATGTTGCCGGGATTCTTGGTGCCTTGTTTATAGTCAAGTTACTTTTTGGATAAATGTTACAATGGTAGTTTTTATTACAAGTAAAATTCCTGAAATTGGAATTCAACTCCTACAAAAAAAATATGGCGTAAAAATATATTCCAAACCAAATCTAATTCCCCGCAATGTTCTGATTGAAGAGGTTAAAAAATGTGCTGGTTTAATCTCACTACTTACTGATAAAATTGATAAGGAAGTAATTGATTCAATGCAGAACTGCAGGGTCGTTGCGAACTATGCTGTAGGATTCAATAATATTGATATTGTATTTGCAAAGCGTAAAGGAATTGTTGTTACTAATACAC
>JAWOIK010000143.1:0-6056 GCA_046484705.1 Ignavibacteriaceae bacterium
CTTATTAATTTACAGAATGATTTGTTTGATTTGTCATTCTTCAAAGATTATGAGAAGAACGAAGTTAAAGTTCAGATGGTAAATTATATCTGGGATATCATTAATATAAACGGTGAGGAGATAAAAAAAGATTTTGAATTAAGAATATCATCGCATAACGGACTAAATTATTTAAATGAAGTTTCTGACACAGTTCATTTAATTAATGATGATCATATCTTCATCGAAGAGAATGTTACCATAAAACCTGGTGTTGTGCTCGATGCATCTGGCGGACCAATTTACATTGAGAAAAACTCAAAGATATTTCCTAATGCTGTTATTGAAGGACCATTTTTTCTTGGAGAATCTTCCGTTGTTAAAACCGGTGCAGCATTATACTCAAATACATCAATAGGTAAAGTTTGTAAAATTGGCGGTGAGATAGAACAATCGATATTTATGCCTTACTCGAATAAACAACATTCGGGGTTTCTTGGTCATTCATATCTTGGAAGCTGGGTTAATCTTGGCGCGGATACTAATAACAGCGAGTTAAAAAATAATTACAGCAAGATTAAAATAAATCTGAGCAGTAAAGAAGTGGATACCGGTTTACAATTTCTTGGTTTAATGATTGGTGATCACTCAAAATCGGCAATCAATACAATGTTTAATACCGGAACAGTGGTTGGCTTTTCAAGTAATGTGTTTGGCGCTGGTTTTCCCGATAAATATATTCCTTCTTTTGCATGGGGAGGATCTGAAAATTTAATTACTTATGAGTTGAACAAGAGTATACAAACTGCTAAAATTGTTTCTTCAAGACGAAACATTGATTTTACAAATGATGATGAATTATTATTTAATGAAATTTTTAATTTGACAGTGAGTGACCGGGAAAAGAAAGGATTATGATTTGTGGAAGATTCAGATAATAAAGATCAGGTAAATAAATCAGATGCTGTTGGTACACCGGATGTACCAATTACTGTGCACAGTGTAAAAGATTTATATTCAGGTGTAAGAGGTCTGGCTGTTAAAATTCTGAACCGTGTAGAACGTTCTGATTCATATCTTGAACGTCTGCTTGAAAATGAAATGAGAAATTCAGAATTAGTTGGTCCGGATAAAGCTTTACTATATGAACTTGTGCACGGTGTTGTACGATGGATGGGAAGACTTGACTGGATTCTTAACGGATTTTATAAAGGACAGTTTTCAAAGGCAATCCCAAACCTTAAAAACGGTTTGCGTGTTGCTTTATATCAAATACTTTTTTTAGAAAGGATTCCTGATCATGCTTCTGTTAATGAAGCAGTTGAGTTCGTAAAAAAACTACAGGGACAAAAACCTGCCGATCTTACAAATGCAATACTTCGTAATATAATCCGCAGCAAAAATGCAATAAGATATCCGGATCCCGATGAAGATTTGATTGGATATCTTGCCGCTTATTATTCTCATCCTTCATGGATGGTTAAAAGATATGTTGCCAGATTTGGACGTGAAGAAGCGGAAAAACTTCTTAATACAAATAATGAAAAACCATACCTGACTCTCAGAATAAATTTATTAAAAACTAATATTGAAGAATTTAAAAAGCTGCTTGACTCTGTAGGATTAAAATACTCGGTGGGAAAATATTTTCCGGAATTTGTTCAACTTCAGAATCTTACTAACATTACTGCGTGGGAATACTTTGCCAAAGGTTATTTTAATATTCAGGATGAAAGTACCGGACTTGCATGCCGGTTACTCGATGTTAGTGAAAATATGCGTGTTTTAGATTTATGTTCCGCCCCCGGCGGTAAGACTGCATATATCACCGTTTTGATGAAAGATAAGGGTGAGGTTGTGGCTATTGATAAATTTGAGAGCAGGTTAGCATTAGTAGAGCAAAATCTTAAACGACTGGGAATATCAAGTGTTAAACCTATTGCAATGGATGCTCGTGAATACAAAGATGACCTTTTTGACAGAGTACTGGCTGATGTTCCCTGTACCGGAACAGGTACTTTATCTAAAAAACCGGATATTAAATGGAAAAAGGATATTTTTGATCTTAGAAAGCTGAATGATCTTCAGTATAGCTTAACCTGTAAAGCTGCTGAGCTGGTTAAACCCGGCGGTGCTTTTGTTTACAGTACCTGTTCCATCGAACCCGAAGAAAATTTTGAGATCGTTAAAAAGTTTCTGGATAATCATCCAAATTATAAATTGGATCGTGCTGATAATAAATTTCCCCAAGACCTTATTGATGAAAACGGTTGCATACAGACCTTACCGCATCTTCACCGGATGGATGGTGCGTTTGCAGCAAGAATAATAAGGTTAAACTAAAACTAAAATACTATGCTTGACAAATTTGCAGATGAACTAAGAAAAAAAAGAGAGCAGAGTGGAATAACTCTTCATCAAATGGCTTCCAGAACCAAAATTGATATTAAGTTTCTTGAAGCACTTGATGAAGGGAATTTTGCATTTCTTCCTGAATTATATGTAAAGGCATTCATAAAACAGTATGCTAAAGTTGTTGGCTTGGATGAAACAGAATCGATTAAACGATATGAAGCTGCAAGAGACGGAAGATTATCCGTATCTGAAGCTGAGGAACCTGAGGTTGACAAAGCGGCAGTAAAGACAGTAATTCCTCCGCCGGTAAAAGAAAATATCCAACCGAAAAAACAGCCTGTAAAATCTTATAATGATCCTTCCGTAGAAAAAAGACATGTTGAAAGTGATAATACAGGTAAAGAAAAAATAATTATTACTGCAGCAGGCGGAGTAATAATAATTCTGCTCCTGGTATACTTGTTTTTTTATCAGGACTCAGAAAAAATAATTATTGCCGAACGACCAATTGAAGAAGTAATTCAGGATTCCAAACCAAGATATGTTGAGGAAACCGTAGAAATGCCGGATGAAGGTTTGGCTCTTACTTCGGATAGTTTATTACTGAAATTTTATTCGACAGACACATCATGGATTTATGTAATTATTGATAACTCACGCACAGAAGAATTTACACTTTCACCTAATACTGAGCGTTCAGTTTCGGCTGGAAATACTTTTAAAGCAACAGTTGGAAATTCTGGTGCAGTTAAACTCACTTTGAACAATAACCCGGTTGAATTCTCCGGGAGAAAAGGATCTGTTCGCTACATCAGTCTGAACAGAGAAGGTTTACAATATCTTAATACTCCACCAAAATTAAATCGTTAATAATGGCTGCTGATATAAAAAAAAGAATTGAAAAGTTAAGAGAAATTATAAATGATTATGACTATCGTTATTATGTGCTCAATGAACCGGTTGTGAGTGATCAGGAATACGATAAACTTTATAAAGAACTTGAAAATCTTGAAAATGATAATCCCCAATTAATTACTTCAGACTCTCCAACACAAAGAGTTGGAAAAGATTTGACAAAAGTATTTAATCCGGTTACTCATAAAATTCCTATGCTAAGCTTATCCAACAGTTATAATGAAGAAGATGTGTTAGATTTTGATCGCAGGGTAAGGGAAGCATTGCCTGAAAATGAAAGAATTGAATACGTTGCTGAATTAAAAATTGATGGCGCATCCGTAAGTTTAAATTATGTTAATGGTAATTTAAAAACTGCCGCAACAAGAGGTGATGGAATTATTGGTGAAGAAATAACAAGCAATGTAAAAACTATTCGCTCCGTTCCGTTGAAATTGAATGTTCCAAAGAATATAAAATACAGGCTGAAAGATTTTGAAGTTCGCGGTGAGATTTTTATGAGAACTGCCGATTTTCTCAAACTTAATAAGGAAAGAGAAAAACACGGTGAAAAACTTTTTGCAAATCCGCGTAACTCTACTGCTGGTTCGTTAAAACTTCAGGATCCTAAAATTGTTGCAAAGCGTAAGCTGAATATATTTCTCTATTCCCTGATAAGTCCTGAAGATGAATTAAAAACACAGGAAGAAAATCTTAACTTACTCAGGCAATTAGGATTCAGTGTAAATCCGGAGTATAAATTATGCAGAAATATCGAAGAGGTTCTTGAGGTCTGCCGGAAGTTTGAAAAGATACGCGATACTTTAGAATTTGAAGTTGACGGCGCGGTAATAAAAGTTAATTCGATCAGTCAGCAAAATGAACTCGGTAGTATTGCCAAATCACCACGCTGGGCTATAGCCTATAAGTTTAAAGCGAAACAGGCATTTACAATTGTAAAAGATATCACCTGGCAGGTAGGAAGGACCGGGGCTATAACTCCGGTTGCAGAATTACAACCGGTACTATTGGCTGGCTCAACTATAAGCCGTGCAACTCTGCATAACATAGATGAAATAAAAAGGAAAGACATAAGAGTTGGAGATAAAGTCGTAATTGAAAAAGGCGGAGATGTAATACCAAAGATTGTTTCTGTTGTGTTACCGGAACGACCAAAAAACAGCAAAGAAACCAAATCGCCCGAAAAATGCCCTGTTTGTAATTCAAAAATATTTAAACCCGAAAACGAAGTAGCTCTGTATTGTGAAAACCCGGAATGTCCTAAGCAAATAAAGGGCAGGCTTGAACATTTTGCATCACGCGGGGCAATGGATATAGAAGGACTTGGTGAAGCACTAATTGATCTTTTCGTTGATAAAGGATTTATCAATACTTTTGCAGATATTTATGAATTAAAAAATAAACGTGAAAAATTAGTAAAAATTGAACGGCTTGGTGAAAAGAGTATTGATAATTTGTTAAACTCAATAGAAAAAAGTAAATCGCAGCCATTTCATAAATTGTTATTTGGACTTGGAATAAGGAACTTAGGACAAGTTGTTGCTCAGACTATTGCTGAAAAAATTAAAAGCATTGATGAATTACTAAATTCTTCCATTTTTAATGATATTATTATTTTGAAAAACTTAGAAGAAACTGCAAGAATATTGAATCCACGTGCAATGAATAATCGTAAGAAATCTACAAGCGAAAAGGAAATATTAAATGAGAAATATTTGAAGATATGCGACGATATTGAAAGCGTTGGCCAAAGGCTAGTTAATATTGGCTGGTATAAAAGGAAAAGAACGAACAACTCAAAAGAAACGAAAGTGAAAACAATCCCCACCTTTGTAGTTTCGGACTATAGAGGAGTTGGATTTGAGACTGCAAACTCTATTCAAAACTTTTTAAATACTAAAAAAAGTAATGAAATTATAAAAAAGTTTAAATCGTTAGGGATTCCTTTAAATACAAGTAAAACAGATAGCAATACACTTGAAGGAAAATCGTTTGTAATAACTGGAACACTTCCCAATTTAACTAGATTAGAAGTCTCAGACCTTATTGTTAAAAATGGTGGTGTGGTTGCTAATAGTATTTCAAAAAATACTAATTACTTAGTTGCAGGCGAAAATGCAGGCTCAAAACTATTGAAAGCTAAATCATTAGGTATAAAGATTATTTCGGAAAAAGAATTACAAAATATGATTTCTGAATAAAGCAATATTGAATTAGAAGTGAAAAAAATAACACTTAAAGCAAAAAGTAGTTCAGGAGAATATTACGATGTTGAATTTGAAATAAATGATGCTATCCGAACAAGATGTAATTGTAGGGCAGGTACATTTAATAAAATTTGTAAACATAAAACAGATCTTTTAGATGGAAAGAAAGAAATGCTATTCGATGAAAATCAAGAAATGCATCTGAAGGAACTTGCAACATTTGTTAAAAGAAGTGAATACAGTGGTTTACTAGCTGAGTTGGATGATGCTCTGAACGAGGTGGAAAGAGCTAAAAAAAGAAGCAATAAATTAAAACAATAATTAGAACGTTTACTCTCTGAAGGTCTAAAAATTTTTGATTAAAATGTTTCTTGAAATTAGATATCTCTAAATTGAATAAATTTATCACATGATAGAATTTTTAAAAGAAAAGACAGCAAAGTTTCTGTTAAACCAGAAATTAAAGCACAGCGGCATTGATGAAATTTCCTTTGCAGCAGTATTTAAAAGATCATTTTCTTTTTTGGTTATGCTTCCGGATGATGAAAATGATTTTCACGCATCACTTAGTGTATTAAGATTTCTGGATGATAATAAGAA
>JAWOIK010000195.1:0-13769 GCA_046484705.1 Ignavibacteriaceae bacterium
TTCTGTGAACTTACATAATCCAGATTGTAACTGACTTCAAATTCCTTATTATCAGAAAAAATTAAGGTATTATTAAATCTATCTGATGAAAATGTATTCCCTTTTCTAAGAAATCCGGCATTTCCATTTATGCGTAATTTTTCAATAGGGATTAATGTAATACCAACTTCTCTTAATGTTTCATCTTCTGGCTGCTGTGTGGTAGCTGTGTTATAATTCCTGTTGAACTCAACATCATTAAACCTGTCGGCGGAGGTAAATTTATCCTGCATAAACCTGTCCTTATAACTAAATCCGGCTTTACCCAGTTTAAGTGAACCTATATTAATTTCTGTCGGGTTTAATTTAAGAGATACATTTCTTGCGTAACCATAATCGTCATCATCATCAATATCAGAAAACCTGTTCTTATCCCATAAACTTCCTGCATATTCTAAACTTAGAGTAAGATCTTTAAATGGCGTTATATCGAGAACAATATTGCCGATCTGTTTTAATTCCGGTACCGGGATAAAAACTACAGGCAGATAGCCGCCAAGACCTATTCCTGCAAACCTATAATTGCCAAGACTTTCACGAACATAATCGCCGCTTCCATCCCCAACAAAACTGAAGCTGACATGATATAATGAATTTTGATCGCCCGGATTATAAACATAATATGAGTAAGCAGCTCCATTTATCACAGTATCAATTTTTGTATAAGTGCCTTTAATAATACCGAGAGAATCGGGTTCAGCAAGAACTACTCCCGATTTTGTGGCTTTATTTCTATCATCACCCGCTTGTGCAAGAATAGCTTTATCCTCATCAGATAATGTTATATCAATTGGTGCATCCTGATCATCTCCTTCACGAAGGTATTGAAATCTAAGATCGATTTTTTCATTAAATAATTTTCCACCTGCACCTGTACCAAAAAAGTTTCTCAAATATCTCCTGTCAGTATATTCAAAATCGATACTAATCCTGGATGCAGAGGTTATAAGTCTGTTAGTTGTAAAGGTAATTGTAGCGTTTGCATACTCAATAACATAATCGTTATTCTCCCCTCTTTTCATTTCAATCCCGTCAAGAAAAACCTTTTCTGTACCGGCAATAATTATAATATCCCGTTCATTATTAATCCCGCTGAGTCTGTACGGACCCTGCACACCATCGAGCCCATTAAAATTATTTGAATTAAATTTACCTCTTGAACTTGCTACTGCTACATAACCATTATAATCCGAAACAAAAACTTCACCCATTAACCCTTGTAGTTTCCTGTCGATAACGCCGAATTCACCGTATCTTTTTCTAAGCTGGTAATCGCCAAAGGTGCCTATTGCATTCGGATGCTTAACCTGTATGAAAACTTTATCAAGTTCTTCCAGTCTTTCAGTATTGCCTTCCGGCTGGATGGGAGTATTTTCATCCGTCAATGCAGCAACAATTTCAATATCATCGGAAAGTCTTCCCGAAAGCTGTAAACGTAATCCGCTGTTAAGTGAAAAATCCTTTGTTGTGCCGACAGTAAATCCACGGACTATTGTACCGCTTTTCTGAATACCTGCACCGAAGATTGATTCAGATGTAAACCCTCCGGTTTCAGGTTGTAATACTTTTATTGTATCCCCGGCTTCATCGTCATACCTGATAACCAGACTTCTGCGTTTGTATTCTTTTTGAAGACCGAGTTTTAATGAGTTATATGAAATTATTAAAGTATCAAATATGGAATACGGCAGTGTTGTTGATAATTGAAAGAAAGCAGTTGAATATGAAATATTATAATCATCATCACTTAGAATTTTATCATTAAGAATTATGGTTTCAGAATGAGGGATTATATTGACAGCCGAAAGGTAGTATTTGTTTTCAAAGTTAATTGGAATAGTATCAGTAACAACTATTGAATTATAATTCTGCTGCGCATATATCCCGTATGATGATAAAAGGCATGGTATAATGGCACAAAGATAAATTATTCGAAATTTCAATAGCTGATTCGGATTTGTTGGTGCGAAATCTAAATGAAGTGTAAGGTTTAATCAAGTCCCTATAAAGTAAATGAATTCCAGTGGTTGTTTTGCTATAGTGGCAAATCAAAACGATGACTGAATCTTTTTCCAAAATAATATATTATCATAGTTTGTATTTTGACTCGTGATATTTTGTGATAAGTCTTGTTCCCTGCCTGTTTGTAATGTAGTACCATATCCATTCAGCAAAAACACGGAAGCGGTTTCTGAATCCTATAAGAAAGAAGATATGAACGAAAGACCAGGCAAGCCAGGCAAGCCATCCGCTGAGTTTCAAGCCTTTTATCATAGCAACTGCCCTTGCTTTGCCAATAGTTGCCATACTGCCTTTATCAACATAAATAAACTTTTTGTGTTTATTATCGTTACCATTAACAATCAACCTGCCGACAAACTTTCCCTGCTGCATTGCAACGGGTGCAACTCCGGGAAGGATTTCTCCCTTTGCATCTTTCAATAAAGCTGCATCTCCGATTACAAAAATGTTTGGATAACCAGGAATAGAACAATCATCCTCCACTATTGCCCTGCCTGCTTTATCAGTTTCAATATCTAGAGTAGAAATTAATGGTGATGCAAGATTTCCGGCTGCCCAAATTACGTTTTTAGATTCAATAAATATGTCGCCCAGTTCCACTCCATTATCATTAACATCTGTAACCTTAGTATTCACCCGGACATCAACACCCATTTGTTCAAGTGATCTTTTAGCCTTTTCTGAAAGATCTTTGGTATAAGAGATGAGAATTCTTGGAAGGAGTTCAACCAGAATAACTTTTGTATCCTCAGGGCGGATATTTTTATAATCCCGGATCATATTCTTCTTTGCAATTTCTGCAATTGACCCTGCCAGTTCGACACCTGTTGGTCCTCCGCCGATAACAACAAAGGTAAGGTACTTTTGCATAATTCTTGTATCAGATTCTTTTTCAGCACATTCAAGTGAACTTAGAATGTGTTCTCTTATTCCCAAAGCATCGGATAAAGTTTTTATACCGGGTGCATGCCTTTCCCACTGGTCATTACCGAAGTATGAATGACGTGAACCGGGTGAAAGTATCAGGTAATCAAAACTAAGTTGAGAATCTTTTAGTTTAATGAGCCGTCTTTCTTTGTCCACAGAGATTACTTCATCAAGTATCACTTTTATATTTTTCTGTTTGCTGAACACTGAACGGATTGGAGTTGCAATATCTGCCGGTGACAATGCTGCTGCAGCAACCTGGTATAATAACGGCTGAAACAGATGATGATTGGTTTTATCAATTATGGTTACTTCGAATTCGTGATCTTTAAATTCTTTGGCAGCCATAATTCCCCCGAAGCCGCCGCCTACAATAACAACTTTTTTCATTTCCATTTTACTAAAAATAATATTGATGATAGTTTTATTGATAAATGCTCAATCAAACATAAAAAAAGAGACTGAGCTATGTCAGTCTCTTTATCACATAAATTTAGCATTGTAGCTGAAATCACAATTTATTTTATGAACAGATCTGCACCGGGTCCAATAGGAATTCCAAGAAGTATCCAAATAATTAATAATATAGTCCAGACTATAGTAAATACAATTGTGTATGGCAGCATTGTTGCAATTACAGTACCTATCCCTGCTTTTTCATCATATTTAGCTAGGAATGCGACTATCAAAGCAAAATAAGACATCATTGGAGATATAATATTTGTAACACTATCTCCAACACGGTAGGCTACCTGGGTGAATTCTGGTGAATATCCAAGCAGCATAAACATTGGAATAAATACTGGTGCCATAATTGCCCATTTAGCAGAAGCGCTTCCCATAAAAAGATTTATAAATCCAGCCACAAAGATGAATCCAACCATCAAAGGTATGTCACCTAATCCTGATGCCTGTAAAAGACTTGCACCTTCTACGGCAACTATCAATCCTATATTGGTCCAGTTAAAATAAGCAACAAACTGAGCGGCAAAGAATACCAGAACCATGTATATACCGAGTGATTCCATTGCTTTACCCATTCCCTTCATGACATCGGTATCGTTTTTAAGAGTTCTTGCACCAATGCCATATGCCACACCAAGGATCAATCCGATAAGGAATATAAAAGCAACTATACCGGACATAAAAGGCGAACGAAGAAGACTACCTGTTTCAGGATTACGAAGAAAACCTGTTTCTGGCACTGTGCCAAACAATATTATTCCGCCTACAATAACTGATGCAATTAATGTAAACCTTAATCCACGTCTTTCATCTTTATTTAAAGGCTTGATTTCCTCTGCCTGCACAGTACCTTTATAATCACCCAATCTTGGAATAACAATCTTTTCAGTAACCCATGTTCCGGCAGCAGCAATAAAGAATGTTGAAACAAACATAAAATAATAATTGGCAGCAGGATTAACCTGGTAAGCCGGATCTATAATTCTGGCAGCTTCTTCAGATAAACCTGCAAGTAAAGGGTCAATTGTCCCTAAAAGTAAATTTGCACTGTAACCACCCGAAACTCCGGCAAATGCTGCAGCCATTCCTGCAATCGGATGTCTGCCAACGGCAAGAAAAATTACAGCCGCTAATGGAATAAGCAAAACATAACCTACTTCACTGGCGGTGTTAGATAAAATGCCGGCAAATACAATAACGAATGTTAATAATTTTTTAGGTGCTTTAATCACTAATAATCTTAATGATGAACCTATCAAGCCGCTGCTTTCTGCTATTCCAATTCCAAGCATAGCCACAAGCACAGTTCCAAGCGGAGCAAAATTAGTAAAGTTCCTTACCATCTCTGTCAGAATTCTGTGAAGTCCGGGCACAGAGAATAACGAAACAACTTCAATGGTCTCACCTGTTCCGGGATGAACAACGGAAAAATCAAAAAGACTTATGATACCGGAAAGGACTACGACACCAATGGCAAACAAAGCAAATAAAGTTGCGGGATGAGGCAGGGCATTTCCAACCTTTTCAATCACTGATAAGAATTTCGAAATGAATTTTGGACCAGTATTGTTTTTCGTCATTACTACCTTTTATTATATTATTTTAACAGAATTGGTAACTTACCTAATTTACTCAGCATTTTATTATTTACAATTGCAATATAACAGGCTAAATCTATGAAAGACAAAGAAATTTTTCATATTTTGCTATTAGAAAATTTATAATTACTTTTTGATCAGGATTTTACTGCACTCTACAAATAAACAATACAATATATGCAAAGCTCAAAATTAGATTTTGTTGGAAAATACAACAGAATAATTCAATCTGCCCTTACATATTCTGAAGAATTTCCATCACAGCTATGTGATTTCATTGCGACAGAATTTGAACTGGAGGCAGTCGTTTTGTTTCGTGTAACTCCGTCAAACAGTTTTGAAGTATTGGGAAAATCTGCCGGCTCAAAAAAATCGTTAAAAAAATCTGCAATCATTGAATGTGAAAACTGTAAACAACTTAACAACAGCACTCCGTCCGATAATCTGAACATTCAAACTAATTGCAAAATAGTTATCTCTGATCTTGTTCAAAACGAAGCCTGTTCAATATTACAGATTTCGCCCGCCGAGAAGATTCTGATGAAGATTTCAAAAAAAAATCAGTACTCACAGGGCGATCTTGATAATCTGGACTCGGTAAATTTATTTATTAAGAATCTCTTAAAAATCTGGAACGGTAACAGAATATCCTCAGGTAATTCTTTAAGCGGAATTATCAGTTCAATTGCACAGGAACTCCGCACACCTACAAATAGCGTGATGGGGTTCGCTTCATTGTTAAATGAAGAGAATCTTTCACCCTCGCAACTTGAGTATGTATCTACGTTAAAAGAAAATGCATTTGAACTTCTGTCAATAATAAACGATGTTATTGATCTAGCTAAATATGAAAACGGCTCTAATAAAGTGGTTAAAACAAACGTTAAGTTAAACGATTTGTTGAATGAAGTAATAACAATTTTTAAAGACAAATTTAATTCAAACAAAATTGAATTTATTACCGAGATTGATAAATCTCTTCCGACTCATTTGAACCTGGATACTCAGAAATTAAGATATATATTAATCAACATCATATCTTCTTCAATCAGAATTACAGAAAAGGGGAAGATTACAGTTTCGGTGTTTTCAACCGGTCGGGGAAAATTAAGTTTTAAAATTACAGATACCAGCAGCGGACTTCCCTCTAAAAAACTTTCTGAAATTTTTCAACCTTTTGCACTCAATGAATTGTATGACAAAAAATCCGCTAACACAACCGGATTGGGGTTGGTACTTTCAAAAAAATACATTGAGATGCTTGAAGGTGATATCTCTGTTTCGAGCACTATTGGTAAAGGTACATCTTATGTGTTCTCTGTTGCTGCCGATATTGGAAGTTCGATTGAAACACAGTTAAGTTCACTTCCTAAACCAACTGATAAGAAAAATAATGTTCTTATAGTTGAAGATGATTATGCTACTTCTAAATTGTTGAGTAATTATCTCACTAAGTGGGGTTATGAACCTATTATAGTTAATTCCGCCCAGCAGGCTATACAATCGGTTGAGAGAGAGCAGTATCTTGCTGTTTTGATGGATATCGTATTGCCTGATTCGAACGGCTTCGAACTATTAAAGCAGATAAGAGAACATGCCAATACAAAAAATACTCCTGTAATTGTTTGTTCTGTTGAAACTGAGCAGCAGAAAGCTTTTCTGATGGGAGCGGTTGAATATTTTGTAAAACCCATCAACTACAAATATCTTGTAGAAGTTTTGATGAGCTACAAACTGAAAAATGATTCGAATATTCTTATTGTTGATGATGATATACCTACACTGAACTTAATGAAAGAAGCTGTTGAACAGGCTGGTTATAATGCTATTGCAGAATCGCATTCTTCAAAAGTTATCAGTATGATTGAGAATATGAGCCTTGATCTTGCAATTATTGACCTCGACATGCCTGAAATTAACGGGTTTGATCTGATAAAGCTTATTAAATCGAATAAGAATTTTGCCAAACTCCCGATAATGATTTACACAGGAAAAGAAAATTATGAAGAAGATCTGAAAAAAATTGACGGACTTTTTGAAGAGCTTTTAAATAAAAACAGTTCTAACATCGAGGATCTTGCTGAAACAGTTAAAGCAATGATTAACCGTTATGATGAACCTTCAACACCTGAAGAGATCAAATCAAAAACAGATACAGTTAAAATTCTGCTTGTTGAAGATTACAAACATTCCCAAATTATTGTTACAAGGCTGCTTAAGAAAAATAATTTCGATTCTATAGTAGTAGTAGAAAATGGTGTTGAGGCTATAAACGCTGTACAGGAACAGCAGTATGATCTTATCCTGATGGATATGCAAATGCCTGTGATGAATGGCTTTGAAGCTACGCAGAAAATAAGAGAGATCCCCCAGTATATTGATATTCCAATTATTGCCCTTACCGCTTTTGCAATGAAAGGCGACAGGGAAAAATGTCTTGAAGCCGGAGCGACGGATTATATCCCTAAACCAATAGACAGCCAGGAGTTTATTCAAAAAGTAAAATATTATACTGAAAGCAAAGTAGCCAGTAAGTAGAATTAATTTATCTGTCTGACTACCCTTCTAACTTTTCTTATTCAATAAAGCTGCCTAATTTTGCATTTAATTTTATTCATAGTAAAAAATATCTAAATGATCAGTGAAATAGTACGTGTTAGATTTGCCCCGAGTCCAACAGGATATCTGCATATCGGCGGATTAAGAACTGCTTTATACAATTATCTTTTTGCAAAACATCATAATGGAAAATTTATTCTCCGCATTGAAGATACAGACCGTAACAGGTTTGTTGAGGATGCTGTAGAAAATTTAATTACAACACTTAACTGGATTGGACTGAATTATGATGAAGGACCGGATTCTGAAGGTGAATACGGACCATATCTGCAATCCCATCGTTTGGATATCTATAAAAAGTATGCTCACCAGCTTATCGAAAACAAAAAAGCATATTATTGTTTCTGTACTCCTGAAAGGTTACAGGAGCTCCGCGAAGAACAGCAGAGACAAAAACTTCCTCAGGCTAAATATGATAAACATTGTTTAAATATCTCCGCTGACGAAATTAATCAAAAGGTTGAAGCAGGTGTACCTCATGTAATAAGATTAAATGTACCTTCTGATCAAAAAATTATTTTTGATGATATAATTCGTGAAAAAGTTGAGTTTGATACTGCGAACATAGATGATCAGGTTTTAATTAAAAGCGACGGCTTTCCTACCTATCATCTGGCAAATGTTGTAGATGATCACTTAATGAAAATTACTCATGTTATTCGCGGAGAAGAATGGTTATCTTCAACTCCAAAACATATTTTGCTTTACGATTTTTTTGGATGGGGAAAGCCCGTGTTTGCACATCTGCCATTATTACTTAATCCGGATCGATCAAAACTAAGTAAGCGTCAGGGTGATGTGGCAGTTGAGGATTATCAATCAAAAGGATATCTCAAAGAAGCACTTATAAATTTCGTTGCTTTACTTGGATGGAATGCCGGTGACGATAAAGAATTTTATTACCTTGATGAACTTTTAGAAAAATTTTCTTTAGAACGTGTAAATAAAGCAGGTGCTGTGCTCGATCTGCAAAAATTAAACTGGCTGAATGCAGAACATCTGCGTGCCAAACCTGACACGGATATTTTATTAATGCTTAAAGTTGAAATCCAAAAATCCCAATTCAGCAACCGGAATTATTCTGACGATTACCTAATTCAGATTATTAAGGCAATGAAAGAAAGAGTAAGCTTTATAAAAGAGTTTATTTCTGGTGCGCCTTATTTCTTTTCAGCACCTGAAAGCTATGAAGATGAAATAGTCAGAAAAAGATGGAATTCCGATTCATCGGAAATACTTAACAGATTGGCGGATATTTATTCCGTTTATGAAAATCCATCTAAGCAGGATTTTGAAAATGGATTAAAATCTTTAGCCGAAGCTGAACACATAGGTGTTGGAAAAATAATTCATCCGCTTAGACTTGCTGTATCGGGAATGGGAAATGGACCAGGTGTTTATGATATTGTAAACATCATTGGGAAAGAAGAAACAATAATCAGAATAAAAAAAGCAATTGAAATATTAAAGTAAATCTATGAACGAAAAAATTAATGATTCTATCAACGAGAATAATCAATCCTCAAAAAATTTTATTGAAGAAATAATTAATGATGATCTGAAGTCCAATAAATATAATGGAAGAGTTCATACACGATTTCCTCCCGAACCGAACGGATACCTACATATTGGACACGCCAAATCTATCTGTCTTAATTTCGGACTTGCACAAAAATATAATGGTAAATGCAATTTACGTTTTGATGATACCAACCCTGCTAAAGAAGAGCAAGAATATGTTGATTCGATAATCGAGGATATAAAATGGCTGGGATTCGAATGGGAAGACAATGTACTTTATGCATCTGATTATTTTGATCAGCTTTATGAATATGCTTTAAAATTAATAAAAAAGGGTAAGGCTTATGTTGATTCACAGTCCGCTGATGAAATAAAAAATAGCAGGGGAACACCAACTGTTCCTGGAACTGAAAGTCCATACAGAACCCGGACAGTTGACGAAAATCTTAACCTGATTGAAAAAATGAAGCGGGGAGAATTTAATGATGGTGAACATGTACTTCGTGCGAAGATTGATATGTCTTCTCCGAATATGAATTTACGTGACCCGATAATGTATAGAATTCGTCACGCATCACACCAAAGGACAGGCGATAAATGGTGCATATACCCCATGTATGATTGGGCTCACGGTCAATCCGATTCTATTGAGGGTATCACTCATTCAATCTGTACGCTCGAATTTGAGAATCATCGTCCTCTTTATAATTGGTTCATAGATGAGCTTGAAATTTATCATCCGCAGCAGATTGAATTTGCCAGATTAAATCTTTCCTACACGGTAATGAGCAAAAGAAAATTACTTCAGTTGGTCGAAGAAAAATCTGTAACAGGCTGGGATGACCCGAGAATGCCGACCATATCAGCATTCAGAAGAAGAGGATATACTCCTGAGTCGATCCGGAATTTTTCTGAAGGTGTTGGAGTTGCGAGAAGAGATAATGTTATTGATCTATCACTACTCGAATTTAAAGTTCGTGAAGACCTTAATAAAAAGGCTAAACGGGTTATGGCTGTACTCAAGCCAGTTAGAGTTACAATCATTAATTATCCCGATGATC
Source organism: Ignavibacteriaceae bacterium (assembly GCA_046484705.1). Classification (GTDB taxonomy): domain Bacteria; phylum Bacteroidota; class Ignavibacteria; order Ignavibacteriales; family Ignavibacteriaceae; genus JAGXRK01. The sequence continues at coordinate 10,253 of JAWOIK010000195.1, forward strand.
AGGTTGAAGAACTTGAGGCAGTTAATAATCCTGAAAATCCGGAAATGGGAACAAGAAAAATTCCATTCAGCAAAGAAATTTATATTGAATCGGATGATTTTATGGAAATCCCTCCAAAAAAGTTTTTTAGACTTTCACCCGGAAACGAAGTTCGTCTTCGTTATGCTTACATAATTAAATGTGAACGTGTAATTAAAGATGAGAGCGGAAATATCATTGAACTAGAATGTACCTATGATCCTGAAACTAAAAGTGGAATGGAGAACAGTAATAGAAAAGTCAAGGGAACTATTCACTGGGTTTCTACAAAGCATGCAATTAATGCCGAAGTGAGATTATACGATAGATTGTTTAATCATCCTGATCCGGATGGTGAGAAGGAGGTTGATTTTAAATCTCATTTAAATCCCTCTTCGCTGGAGGTGTTAACTAATTGTAAATTGGAACCTGGTTTAATCTCTGCTGATCCCGGAGAAAGATTTCAGTTTGAACGGTTAGGTTATTTCTGTTTAGATAATAAGGATTCAAAACCGGACAGTCTTGTTTTCAACAGAACTGTTACTCTGAGAGATTCGTGGGCAAAAATTCATAAAGCAGAATAGAACTAATTCTTAAGCTTAAACTTTTGCGCCAATCTTATAAATTTTGAGTAATTGTAAAAAATACTCCAATTTATCTCTGTCCAGCAAATTAGGAATCTTTTTAGCATCACGATAAATTTTTGTGATGCCGGTTAATTCACCAAGGTTATTAACAAACCTCTGAATAATCTTACCGTCATCTTCAATTTCGTAATGTCCATCATAACCAATGTAAGTTTTACTCATTTTGTAATCCTTTATTACATTAATCGAACCTGATTTCCTCTGGTTTATCAATCATTTCAATGTAGGAAATTTCGGGTATCTGGTATTCTTCCAGCATATCCTCAATCTCTTCTTCAGAATAATCATCTACATCCTCCCAGTTAGGCTGCAAAATAAAAACGTCCTGATAATTAGTCCGTTTATTATTTTTCTTTTTTTTCCCTGAAGTTTTCATTATGAACTACCTTTCATTGTTACGATTAATATCTCAACAGCCGTGCCAGAAAATAATTAACCTGGATCCATAATTTTAAGGGACAAAATGTATGTCGAAATGAGACAATACTTTATTCAAACTAATTATTGTGCAGTATAAAACAATTTTTTGCTTCATGAATGCAAGTTTTTTATGTTTGTCTCACGTTTTTATACAATTTCTCTGAATAGTTCGTAATTGAGGAGTAAGAGATGAGAATTGCCGAAGTGGCGGAATTGGTAGACGCGCTGGACTCAAAATCCAGTATGGTTCACCCCATGTGCCGGTTCGAGTCCGGCCTTCGGTACAGAAAATTTATATTCTATGTTTACTGTTTATTCATTAAGTAGTCTTTACTACAACTTTATTTATGTCGGAATGACTGAAGACTTGGAACTGAGACTTCTTCGTCATAAAAAGAATATGTTCAATCCACGAAAAGATTTGCACCTTTTAAGCTGATATACTCTGAAAATTGTATTGATGGTATGCCGGCAAGAGAAAAATTTCTTAAATCCACCTCTGGCAAAAGATTTCTTAAGTCTTTAATAAATCCATCGGGTTAATCGTTTCATCAACAAGACACTCTGAATTGGCAGATAAACTGGACTCAAAATCCAGTATGGTTCACCCCATGTGCCGGTTTACCAAATTTCACTGGTTAGTTGAGTCCAGCATAAAGTACATAAAGATTATTAAAGCCTTGGCATCAAGGCTTTAATAATAATAAAGCTAAAGATTGGATTCGGTTTCTAACAACCCTATTGAGAATTTTTGTTATACTCTTCAATAGCTGCCTTTTCTAGTGATTCTTTCATTTCTTTAGGGAGTATAACCTTATCATAATACTTCCCGTCCTTACCTTTTTCTGTAGGTGCGGAAACAAATAAACCATTAGAACCGTTTACTAAACGAAACCCCTTTATCACAACCCCTTCCGGTGTTTCAAAATCAAAGTATGCAGATGTTTTACTACCGGAAGAATTATCCAGTTTATTCATTCGAATAATTTTCATAGTACCTCCTATTATTATTGTATAACTGATTGATTAATTAGAAACAGTTATTTTTATCATTCGAAATTAAATAAGTGAGATAATTGAGAGGGAAATTATCTTCAGTTTTATGACTTACTGAAAATTATGCTTAAAAATATAAAACCCGTGGATTAAGTCAAATATTTTCCAAAAGTTTTTTTAAAAAAATAATTCAACCGGACTGTTTAAAATGAATTATGTGTTTACAGGTGTAAAACTATTTATACGATTTATATCAAATAGTATTTAACCTGATTTTCTAAAACAGTATGTTTACGGAAGTTTTTTTTATGAATATAAACTTTAAAAATATTGTCATTATTATTATTGCAAGTTCTATGGTCGGGATTGCCTATAATTATTTAAACCCGAAAGGAATCCCCCTAATTAAAACTGAGCGCATCTTGAAATTTGAAGATGAGAATTCCGGTTTAGTTAATTCTGACACCATTCAACAGGACTTGATTTATAATGACAATGAAATTGAAAAGATAGATTCAGAAAATAATCCAGAACTCAAAAAGACTTCAAATGACGTACAGAGCTCTTTCGATAAGCCTATTGCAATAAAACTCGCAAGAGCTTATGAGTTATTTAACTCCGGAGTGAAATTTATCGATGCAAGACCAGTGGAAGAATTTGCTGAAGGTCATATAAAGGATGCTGTAAATATTCCATTTTACCAATCAGAACAATATGAAGATGTATTAAACAATATAAGTAAAGAAGAAATTCTTGTTACATACTGCAGCGGTGAGGATTGCGATCTCAGTATTATGCTTGGTGATGAATTATTTGAAAAAGGATATACAAAAGTGTATATTTTTTATGGCGGCTGGAATGACTGGCTGGACGCTGATTATCCTGTTGAATCAATCAAGTAATTTTTTATAAATGAATAAAGTATTGTCTAATAAATATTTTTTGTTTCTTCTGCGAATTTTCCTCGGTTTCGTATTTATTTATGCCGGAGCCGAAAAAATTTCTGATCCTTCTGCATTTTCCACTTCTATTTCCAATTACCGACTCCTTCCAATATTCTTAGTGAATTTTTTTGCAATTACAATGCCCTGGATTGAAGTTGCTGCAGGTATAATGCTCATCTTTGGAATTTCCGTAAAAGAAAATGCATTTATATTAAATACATTATTACTGGTATTTATAATTGCAATCGCAATTAGCCTAGCAAGAGGTTTGAGTATTGATTGCGGATGCTTCGGAAAAGGAAATCAGATCGGAATACAAAAGCTTATTGAAAATTCAATTATGTTTTCGGCGGGTGTGTTGCTGATCATTTACGATTCACAAATTCTAATTTTAAAAAATCATTCCTCCGAATAGTTCTTATCTATCATATTTACCGTATCCCTTAACACACCAAGAGATCTTTGACTTAGCAGATCAATTTTTATTAATCC
>JAWOIK010000202.1:0-7496 GCA_046484705.1 Ignavibacteriaceae bacterium
AAGTTTCTGATATTGAATCTGTTGAGGTGAAAGTTTCTGCTGCTGCGAGAGCCTTTGATTTAAAGATAACATATTACTATCTCAAGCAATCCTTTAATTTTGAATACCATTTATTTCCGTATAATCTTGTTAATGAATCCTTACAGAATTCTGCAATTGTTGTGTTTTCCTGTTTCCCTTTTTCAAGTGCCGGTTTACACTCAGAAAATTCTTCGTACCTGAGAACTTCACCACCGAATTTAGATACACGGATTGGGAACAGATGACAGGAAATTGGTTTCCGAAAGTCGGTCTTTCCTTCTAAAAAAGCTTTTTCCATTCCGCATTTAGCAATATCTCCTTCAAAATACACGAAGACGCAGGCTTTATGATTAATGCTTTTAAGCATTAGTTCATTTTCACGAAACTCATAAAAACCGTTTAATTCGATCTCTTCAACATGCTCAGCAGGCAGATAATCTTTCACAACAGGTAATATTTGTTCAATTTTCTCAACTTCTTCGTGATTAACAGGTGCTCCGAAATCACTTTCCAAAGTACAACATGCACCTTTGCATTTTGCTAAATCGCAAACGAAAGGCGTATCGGTAATTTCTGACCTTACCAAAACCTCATCTATTGTAAGAATTTTGCCAAAAAACATTGGAATAATTTTTGTTATAATCTTTCCTTCAAAATATAAAACAAAAATACGCTTCGCACAAAATCTGCTGTAATATTTTTTCTCCTGTTATCTTTTATCCAAACACTTAATACATTATTATTGCAACTCCTATTACAGACAGCGAATGAACCTAACTGGAAAAAATATTCTTATAACCGGTGCATCATCCGGAATTGGTTATGAATTAGCGAAACAACTTGCCCATTATAAATGCAACCTGTTTCTTACCGCACGAAGAAAAGAATTGCTCGACGAACTTGCCTTAATCATAATAAACAAATGTAATGTAACGGTTTTTCAATCCGATGTTTCTGATAAGGTCGATACTCAAAAAACTTATAACAGGATAATCAAAGAATTTGGTAAAATAGATATTGCGATTCTTAATGCCGGTATTGATCAGAAAACGAGAATTACCAATTTTAATTCCGTTGATGCTGAGAAAACAATGGGTGTAAATTTTTTCGGATTGGTAAACTGGATTGAATTGCTATTATCTGATTTTATGAAAGAAAGAAGAGGTATGATAGTTGGAGTGACAAGTCTTGCCGATGTAAAAGGATTTCCCGGAAGCGCTTATTATTGTGCAAGCAAAGCTGCTGCAAGTCATTTACTAGAAAGTATAAGAATTGACCTTAAAAAATATAGTGTAAAAGTAATAACTGTTAAACCGGGTTTTGTTAAAACCCCAATGACCGATAGAAATAAATTCAAAATGCCATTTCTAATTGATGTTGATAAAGCCGTTAAAATAATTATAAAGGGAATAATCAATGAAAAAAGTGTTATCGAATTTCCTCTGATTACAAGTATTTCTGCAAAACTTTTGAAGTGTTTGCCGTACCGCGTTTTTGAATTTTTATTCAATATAAGAATGATAAATAAAAAATTATAAACTATTTATTTATAGTTTTTTTTATATTAGTCACACCACAAGTAAAATCATTTAATGATAAACAGAATTTTGGGCATAATATTATTCTGCACTTATCTTGTTTTTCCTCAGGCAGACACGTCGTTAATCCTCAGCGAAATAATGTTCATTCCGCAATCCGGTAATAATGAATTCATCGAAATTTATAACTTAAGTGAAACCCAGAGTTTTAACGTAGCTGGCTATAAGTTTAAATACTCAACAGCCAATCCGGATGTTTTTACAGATGCCGGATTTGGCACGTTATTGCAGCCTCAATCTTATGCAGTAGTGTTTGAAGGTGATTATGATATTACAGCAGGCATTTACTCAGGCATTGTTCCGCCTGATGCATTAATTTTAAAAATTTCTGATAATGCTTTCGGTGCAAGCGGAATGGCAAATACTGAATCACGACCGGTTTGGTTATTAAGTCCGGTAGATGACACACTCGACGCTTATGTTTATACTGTTCCTAATTCAACAGCCATATCTGATGAAAAAATTGTACTTAACAGGGATTCATCACAAACAAACTGGGCAAATTCTTTAATTACCAATGGAACACCGGGATTCAGAAATTCTGTTGCATTGTATGAGTTCGATCTTCAGATGAGATCATTGAACTTTATTCCTGCCATATTATTCCAGGGTGATGTTGTCAGCATTTTTGCAGAAGTAAATAACCACGGAAGTAATACTGCAAATAGCTATTCAATAGAAATTTATAATGATGTGAATTTCGATTCTACAGGAACAATAGATGAATTAATATTCAGCCAGAATTTTTCCAACCTGCTGCCCGGTGATTCCATCGAAGTTCAATCTATGTTAACGTCATTAAATGAAGGTGATTATCAGATCATTGCACAGGTTATATTTAATGATGATGAAAATCAGTTTAACAACAAATTGATTGGAACTTTTACTGTTTATCCGCCGGGTACTAATTATAATGATATTGTATTAAATGAAATAATGTATGCCCCGACTACCGGTGAACCTGAATGGATTGAACTTTATAACAGAACAGAATCACCGGTTAACTTAAACAGGTGGCGGTTCTCTGATGCAGCAAATACTGTTACAATAACACAACAGGATATTTTTATTGAACCGAACAGTTTTATTGTTCTTACAGCAGATTCTTCAATCTTAAATTTTTACTCTGTTCCCGCTCCGATAATTAGGTTCAATCTTCCCGCATTGAACAATACCGGCGATAATGTTGTAATTAAAGATTCACTCGGTTTGATTATCGACAGTTTAACTTACTTGCCTTCGTGGGGAGGAAATACAAGCGGCAGATCGCTTGAAAGATTTTCAGTTGATAATGCAAGTACCGATTCATCCAACTGGTCGACTTCAACGGGAATTGTAAAAGCTACACCGGGAAGAATTAATTCAATAACACCAAAAGAAAATGATTTGACCGTAGCCGAGTTTGTTACATCGCTTCCCTACTCAATAATTGGTGATGAAATTGAATTCAATATTGAAATTAAGAATGCCGGATTGAATAATTCTTCTAACTTCAATCTCAACCTGTATTACGATACAAACCTTGATTCAATTCCTCAGCAGGGTGAACTTTTAGTTTCCCTTCCTCAAAACGGAATAATTTCCGGAGACAGCATTGAAGTAAGTTATATTACAAATCAGTTTGATGTTGGTGAGAATTATTATATAGCCTTAATCGATGTATCAATTGATGATGACACTTCCAACAATATTGCTTTTACAAATATTACCGGGGTTAATGTTAATGAAATAAGAAATGATATTGTTATAAATGAATTTATGTATGCACCTCAATCACCTGAACCGGAGTGGATTGAAATATATAATCGGAGTGATAAAACAATTGATCTGAAAAATTATAGGGTCGCAGATAATAATGATACCGTCAGAGTAGTAACTCAATCCGTTATACTTGATCCTGATGAATATTTTGTAATTGCAAGAGATACATCCATCAACAGTTTTTATGATATTCCATCTCAAATAGTCTATACAAACTTTCCTGCACTTAATAATACGGGTGATAAAATTATTCTTCTTGATTCCCTGGACCGTACAATAGATTCACTTGAATATATTTCATCCTGGGGTGGTAATAACGGAAAATCGCTTGAACGGATTAATCCCGAAATCTCTTCAATAGATTCTGCAAACTGGAAAACTTCAGAAAGTATATTTAAAGCTACTCCCGGTTATATCAACTCGGTTACACAAAAGGATTTTGATCTATCAGTTACAGATATTTTATTCACTCCCAACTTTCCGTTAAAAGGTGATGATGTCCAGGTATCTGCATTAATAAATAACAACGGATTGTTTTCTGCACTATACGATATTCAGTTGTTTGAAGATACTGATCTCGATTCAATTCCGGATGTACTTATAACTCAATTTAATCAACTGAGTTTACCGGCTCAAGATTCAACGATTATAGATTTTGCAATCAGTACCACAAACCTTCATTCAATTAAAGCATTCTTTGTAAGAGTTGTCTATAACGATGACCAGGATACAACGAATAATTACCTTTACAAAACGATAGAGCCGGGAGTTCCTGCTCAATCCATAGTAGTGAATGAAATTATGTTCACTCCTCAGGGCGGTGAACCTGAATGGATTGAATTGTTTAACAGATCTGACGAAGAAATAAATTTAAACGGATGGAGTGTAAATGATGTTCTTACAACACCTGTAACTGCGGTTATAAATGAAAATATTTTTCTTCAACCCGGTTCATACATTGTTCTTTCAAGGGATTCATCAATATTCAATTATCATCGTTTGATACCGTCACAAATTTACAAGCTAAATCTTCCTGTACTTAATAATGATGTTGATGGTGTTGTTATAAAGGACAAGCGCGGATTAACAATTGATTCCGTTCTTTACAACAGCCAATGGGGCGGAATGAATGGATATTCGCTTGAAAGAATTTCAGTTGAATCACCGTCAAATCTTCCTTCAAACTGGTTAACATCAATTGATATTGAGCAAAGTACTCCCGGCAGAATAAACAGTGTTTCACCAAAAGAAAATGATTTAAGAATTTCAGGTTTAAGTTTTGAACCACGCTTTCCCGTTGCTGGTGAAGATGTTTTTATTATTGCAGTCATAAAAAACAGCGGGTCATCAACCGCAGATAATTTTACGGTTGAGTTTTATATCGATACTGATTCTAACAATGTGGTTGATTTACTTCTCAGCACTGTTCAGCTTGCCGGTTTGAATGCCGATGATTCGATCAATGTTGTTTCTTCTGTTCCTATCTCAAATATTCAGGCTGTAGTACTGACCGCAGTAAGAGTTGTTTATACATCGGATGAAGATACTTTGAACAATTATTTCGAAAGATCTGTGCAGCCGGGTGAAGCGGAAAAAATTATTGTAATTAATGAAGTAATGTACAATCCCGCTGATGATGAACCGGAATGGATTGAATTTGTAAACAATTCAGATATGACGATTGATATTTCAAATTGGTCTGTAAGCGATGTTCTTTCGACTCCAACAAAAAACGTTATTACACCGGAACAGATTTTTATTGAACCGGGTGAGTTTTTTGTGGTTGCAAGAGATTCAACCATCTTTAATATACATCCGGAACTTGAGGCTAAAATATTTTATACAAATTTCGGAACACTTGGCAACACTTCCGATGGTGTGGTTATTTATGATTACCGCGATGGAATTATAGACAGTTTATTCTATCGCTCATCCTGGGGTGGAAGAAAAGGTTATTCACTTGAAAGAATTTCTGCTGATGGCGAAACAAATGATAGTTTAAACTGGTCAACATCATTGAATATACAAGGAAGTACACCCGGCAGAGAAAATTCTTTTACAGGCATTCCATCTTATACCAGGAATGATTTGATTATAAATGAAATAATGTTCGATCCTCAAACCGGAAGCAGTGAGTATGTTGAGTTTATTAATATGAGTGCTGATTCAATAAATATCGGCGGGTGGAAAATTGAAGATGAAAATTCAAACTTCTACAGACTAAGTGATACGAGTTTTATTCTTCCGCCAAAAACATTTTTTACGCTTGCATCAGACTCAACTTTTTACAGCACATTTAATATTGCTGCAGAAAGTTTTATAACAATCAATGGGACTTCAAACCTAGGATTGGTAAATACTGATGAACTTATATTACTTAAAGATGTTAAAGGAAACGTTATAGATTCCGTGTGGTATCAATCAAACTGGCATAACAGAAATATTACAAACACAAAAGGAAAATCTTTAGAAAGAATTAATCCATCACTAAATGGAAATGATCCATCTAACTGGAGTACAAGTGTTGATATTTATGGCGGTTCTCCAGGCAAACAAAACAGCATCTTTGCAGAAAATCTTAATCAGCAGGCAAACATATCCGTATCACCTAACCCTTTCTCACCGGACAATGACGGCTTTGAGGATTATGCTGTTATCAATTACAACCTTACTCAGCCGACTGCACAGGTGCGCATAAAAATATTTGATAACCGCGGACGACTGGTAAGAACCCTGCTGAACAATTCTCCAAGCGGGCAAAGCGGGTCTGTTATTTTTGACGGACTTGAAGATGACGGACAGGTTTTAAGAATTGGTATTTATATTATTTTTCTTGAAGCAATGAATGATAACGCCGGCGTTGTTGAAACGATGAAAACTGTTGTGGTTGTTGCAAGAAAGTTGTGATTAAAATAAATCAGTTCTTTCCGGAGTTTTTTATTGAACTATGTAATGATTAGAAGTTTCGTAAAACTATATAAGAAACCCCCGACCATTTGAGTCAGGGGTTTTGTAAGTTTTGGCGAAATATATTTTGGTATTTATATAGATTAAAGTGCAGTAACTTTCACTCTGTTAGTCAAACAGATTTTCCAGAGCAACATAATTATCATGAACATCTTCAATTGCTTTTTCAAGTTCTGCTTCCTTTGTATCTGAATCTTTTAAACTTTTTAGGTTTTTAGTTGAATCATATAACTTCTGTGACTGCACTTTAAAATCCTCTGATTTATCCGATGCCCATTTTGGTAAAACACAATTATTTAATTCCTCAGCACGCATCTCAAGATCATCAACAGCTTTACTGAATTCATCTATATTTTTATTAGGCCAGTAATGATGATAAATCATATAAAGCACTTTATGAAACTCATCCACTTCTTTGGTAACAGGTCTGATTATTCGAACGAGCATTTCATAGTCAGAGTGAAGTACTTCAGCCGCTGACAACATCTCTGCTTGATCAGTTCCCTGCATTGCATTAATATATTTTTCAACTGAATTGCGAAGTTTTACAATACCATTATCCCACTCTTCCTGCTTGTCGCGTAAGATTCCCGGCAGCTGAGCAGTATAAATTTTTTCTGCGCCTGAATTAACATCCGCAACCATTTCTTTCAGCATTTCATAATTTTTTGCGGGATATGCAGTGTGCCAAATCGGATATATAACTTCGTGAAATTCAAAAAGTTCAGGAACGGAGCTATTAATTTCCGATTGCTGAGCTTCGTCCTGGGAAAATAAAGATACACTTGATAATAGAATTATAACGATGATTTGATAAAATATGGTTTTCATAGCTCTCCTGATTATTTATTATTGTGTGTACAAATTTAATAATAAAATTTTGAACCTGATTGGATTTTTACTTAAATATTTAATCGTTAGTGTTGAACTTAAAAGCGAGACTATTAATTTCAATTTCATTTAAAGTTTAGGTCATATGACCACAGGAGACTAAATTTATTTAACAAATTCAGAGGTCTCCTATGGATAAAATTAAAAATAATGATGCTTACGGACTCAAACGTCTTGAGTCTAAAAATGCTCGTAATGCAATCATTCAAAAGCTTGCTCAGGATTTTAACCTGACTCCTATTATTGCTGAAGCTTTCT
>JAWOIK010000230.1:0-5158 GCA_046484705.1 Ignavibacteriaceae bacterium
TTTAATGACTGCAATTCTTCTTTAGAGGTTTCCAGTTCTTCATTAGAGCTTTGCATTTCCTCATTGGTTGACTGCATTTCTTCGTTTGTGGATTTAAGCTCCTCATTGGATGTTTCCAATTCCTCAACAGTTGTCCGTAAATTTTCTTTTGCTGCCTTTAATTCATGCTCAAGCGACCTGATAACTTTTTCAGATTTTTTATCATAATGTATTTTTTTTAATGGAACTGATTTTTTAGGTGCCGCAACATCCTCAAAAATTACTAACTTAGAACCATGCAATAATGCCGGTTCATTAATGGGTTTAACAGTAATATTAATTAACTGGTATTTACCGTTGAGTTTTACCCTTACTCCTTCAGCTGTAAAAGCATTTTTTCCTGATTTTACTTTTCTGATCAGGGCAGTAAGTTCCTGCTGCAATCCTTCGCGCGCCATTTCAAAGATGTTCATCTTCGCTTCGCCGTCTGAAAGTTCAAGGTATTTTCCGGTTTTGCCATGAATGTAAAGAATATCACCTGATTCAGATACAATAACACAGTTAGGCTTGTAACTCTGCAGAATTATCTTTTGAGCTAATTGAGGAATATTTTTTATTTCATTCTGTTTCATATTAGTCTCGTAAGTTTTTTCAGTTGCCCGTGATACCGGGAATTCTATAAATGTTTGTGCAGAGTAAATGGATTCTCTGCTTTTGTAGAATTTCCATTTTTTATCAATTATTGAAAACAGATCAACGAACCCGCTTATAGTTTCCGATGATCCGAGAAAAAGAATTCCGTTTGTTACAAGACTGTAATTAAAAAGCGGAATTATTTTTTTCTGTAATTCAGAATTAAAATAAATTAAAAGATTACGGCATGAAATAAGATCTAATTTTGTAAACGGCGGATCTTTTATAACACTTTGAGGAGCAAAGACAAGCATTTCTCTTATTTCTTTCCGGATATGAAACTGATTCCCTGTAGAATTAAAAAAACTTCTTAACCGTTCTTTACTTACATCCTGCTTTATTCCAATGTATGTACCGATACGGGCAATATCAATTGCACTTTTGTCAATATCTGTTGCAAATATCTGTACGTTGAAATTTTTCTTAGCCTCGTTCATACATTCCCGTAAAACTATTGCTATGGAATATGCCTCCTCTCCGGTAGAGCATCCGGGTACCCATATTCTTATTCTGCTGTTCTCGGGTTTTGTTGCTACTAATTCGGTTAAAAGTTCTTTTAATTTGTCGAATGATTCAGGATCTCTGAAAAAATTAGTTACACCTATCAGAAGTTCCTTAAACAGGCTCTCAATTTCCTCGGGATTTTCCTGCAGCATACGTATGTAATTAGGAAGATTATCCAGTTGAGCAATGCTCATTCTTCTTTCAACCCGCCTGTATAGTGTATTCTGTTTGTAAAGTGAAAAATCGTGTCCGGTGCGTGTTCTTAATAATATGAATATTTTTTGAAATGCATCCGGAATTTTACCATCTGTAAGTGCAGTATCTAATAGAACACCTTTAACTTTTTGTTTGGTAAAATTAATTAAGTGATCGGGCATTTCTTCAGGCGGCAGAATGTAATCAACCAATCCGGTTTTAATAGCACTGGACGGCATTCCATCAAATTTTGCAGATTCCGGTTCCTGAGCCATAACCATTCCCAGTTCGCTTTTAACTGCTCTCAATCCGGCAGTACCATCTGACGCCATTCCCGAAAGGATTATACAAATAGCTTTTTCACCAAGATCCTCTGAAAGAGACTTAAAGAAAAAATCAATCGGTAGCCTGAATCCATGCACCTCAGGCGGTTCTATAAGCTGGATTGTATTATGTAATATAGCCAGATCCCTGTTAGATGGAGCAACATACACATTGTTGGGTAAAACTTTCATTCCGTCTTCTGCCTGATAAATCTTCATCTTGGTGGCTTTTTGAATCAGTTCAGGCATAATACTAACGTGGTTCGGATCGAGATGCGATACAACTATAAAAGCCATACCGGATTGCTCGGGCATATTTTTGAAAAATCTTTCAAGAGCATCCAGCCCTCCTGCACTTGCACCCATACCAACCACATAAAAAGAGTTATCAGAAGATGAAGAGGATACCTGGGAAGCAGTTTTCTTATTATTTTCAGCAGATCGCTTAGGTATTATTTTCTTTTTCTTTTCTTTATCCATAGCATTTGAAATTAAGTTTTATTCAATTTTGAATAATCTAACAAGATAAAAATCTAAAACCAACTTTAAATTGTATTAGATTAGTTGCTAAGTATTAACAATAAACGTCATTAAAAAACTTATTTATAATTTCTGCCAGTAACCCGAATCCGATATCAGATCCTGCACACCAATAATTGCAAACTGAATGCCGATACATATTAGGAAGAAGCCCATAATCCTGGAAATACTATCAACACCGTTAACACCAAGTATCCGTGCGAGCGGAGTAAAGGATATATTTTCTTTCTGAGCAGCCTCTTTTTTTCCTTCTTGTGTTATTGATGCATCATCCGGAAACAACATACGGAAACCGAGGAACCCTATTACCATGCCGCCTGCTATTCGAATACCAGGAATTGATATTCCAAAGAAAATCATTATGAAATGACCGGCTAAAAGAAAAACCACTAATATGCCGGTCATATATAAACATGCCAGAATTATCTGACGATTAAGATCTTTTTTACTCAGATGTCCGCTTATACTCAATAAAATAATTGCCGTACTAATCGGATTAATTATTGGCAGTAATGTTACCAGCGTAACCAAAACCGAAGAGAAAAAACCGGTTACATCATTCATATATTTTCAGCATGTAGTGCCGCAACAAAAACAATTAGATTAAACTCCCTACAGCTATAAGTCCGGAGATAAATATTAATACCCCCGCAATTTTATTCACCCATTTCATCCCGCCTAAGTCCAGCTTCTTTCTAAAGAGTGTAACACCCGAACTAAGAATCAAAAACCATAAACCCGAACCAAGAAAAACTCCGGATACCAGAATTGATGCAGAAAAAAACGCAAGTCCTTCTCCTAAACCAAGTGCAGAGAACACGGCAATAAAAGCAAAAATGGTAATCGGATTTGTAAATGTTAAAAAGATTGTAGTAAAATATGATCTTAGTATTCCGGTATGCTTAAGAGGCAAATTCGGATCAGCGGGCCGGGCACGAAAAGTTCTTATGCCAAGAAATAATAATAACGCCCCGCCGACCAATCTTATCCATACTCTTTGACTTTGAAGAGTATCTGAAATGATTGTAAGACCGAATGCGGCAACACTACCGTAAAACAGATCTGCCGTTGCAGCGCCAAGTCCTATCACCATACCTTGCATCCTCCCCTCGGTAAGTGTTTTACGGACACATATAATTCCAATTGGACCTATTGGAACTGCCATTGCAAACCCAATAACTAAACCCTTTATAAAAAAGTTGATATCCATAAATCAGCTTTCCAAGGGATTATATGTTCTAAGAGTTTTTTGTGTTGCATATAAAAACTGTTTACTTAATAACTCTAGGCGATCGCCTCTTTCTGAAGACCTTTAAACGGTTGCATTTTTTTCTTCTTCTTATAAAGAGGCTGTCTCACAAAACAGATTTTCGCGTCATCCCCGTGAAAACGGGAATTAAATAATCTTAAAACAAAAATGGATTCCCGCTTTCGTGGGAATGACACTTCTGTATTTTTTAATATTGAGACAGCCTAAATCGATGCAAAGTTTACATTTACATAACTGTACCAACTGTTTTTATAATAGTAATGTGCTGGCGTTTCTTTCTTTAAATCCTAAAGGATTTTTTTTCGATCCGTAATAGATTCAATTCCTTTAATGGATAGACCGCCGATGATCCGGTAATCCGGATTTGGCTGTTGCCATAAATATATTCATTTTCATCGGCGGTTTCTGAAAAGTCCAATATTATGAATCGGTTATTCTTCACCATCATACCTGGTAACTTTTCTGCTATCCAAACTGATCAGTCTCTCTCGGAAAAGATATCATCCAGCGATTCTACAACTGAATCAACTTCACGATTAAAATCTCTTTTGAATTCATTCCAATTATTCTTTCCATCATACTTGTATTCATTAAGTTTTTTCCGTAATTGAATATTATTTTGTTCTAATGTCAGAATTTCATTTTCATACTTGGTTTTAAAGTTTGCAGAAGTTGATTTCATGGATTCTTTTAAATCGGCAATTTTCTCCTCGTTCTCATTAATTCTTGTTTCTGCATCGCTTTTGAATTCCTGCCATTCCTTGTCAAATTCATACTGAGCATCAATCATATTCTGATTTGCCTCTTCAACTTCATCCCGTGCACCATCTCTGGTGTTATCACAACTCGTAAAAAGGATTCCTGCAATAATCAGGATTACTGCTAAAATAAAATAATTGTTTTTCATAACTCTCCTTATAAATTAATTGATCTTTAATTGTTTTTGTATTTTTTCCAAAACGCCTGAATCCCCTTGCCTGCAGCGTTTATTTTATTGAATACCGGCATTACGGCATCTTCTATCCCATCCCGGATTTTAGTTTCCACTGATAATATTCTATCTGCACGATCCCTGACATCATTCACAATCGATTTCGTAATTAAAAGCTGTGATTCTGCTTCCCCGGTAATATGAATAAGTTTTTCTGACAGCAAAAGAGTTGATTGTATCAGGGGTGCAAGTTTAAATGACACACTCTTAACATCAACTTCAATTGATCGCAATGATTTTGCAAGCTGAAAAACAAAGTAAATCAATGCATTACAAAGCAAGGAAGAGGATATAATCAGAATAACGGTTAAAATTTCTATTGTGTCCATAATGCTGAATAATTAATTCTTTGATTCTTTTTTATAAGTTTCAATTCCGGCTTCAAGAGAAGATTTTAACCTTTCTTTTTCCGTTTCTATTTTTTCTTTACCGGATTGCATTACATCTTTTGCTTTTACTTTGGCATCATTAAAAACCCTCTCTGCATCTTTTTTTATTTCTTCCGGTTTTGATTTTACATCATTCATCACCATCGAAAATTTTCTTTTGCCTTCATTAAACAGTTCACCTGCTTTGTGTTTTGTTTCTGTAAAATATTTGTCGGCTTCATTCAAATATTCATCGGTCTTATGTTTTATATCTCCTCTGAGCTGTTTACCGCTC
>JAWOIK010000247.1:0-9802 GCA_046484705.1 Ignavibacteriaceae bacterium
GCACTGCCCGAGCCAACAATTATTCCTGCTTTAAGCGATGTCAAAGGAATGCCGCTTGCTGCAAGAATTTCTTCAACTCTTTTTCTTGAAGAAAGATGCCTGGAAAGTTTTTCTTCGTTTGTAATTCCGCCAAGGTAAATAATCTGTTTAACGGAAGTTAGTTTAACAAGCTTTATAAAATTGTTTGCGGATGTTTCTTCAAGTGAACTAAAGTCTTTTACGTTAGAATTCATGGAGTGAATGAGATAATAAGCGGCATCAATATCTTTTAATAAAACTTCCGGAAAATTATTTTCATTTAAATGGTCATCTTTTAAAACAACATCAATAGATTCCTGCTTTCGCGGGAATGACTTTGCCGTAAGATTAGATAGTGAAATTTCTGTTAGGAAATCTACTTCAAACAGCGAAACATTTGAATGACTAAAAATTCCATCGGTGGGAAATCTGTTTTTATCTCGCACGCAGCAGATAACTTTGTGCCCCTGTTCGATTAGAACCGGAAGAAGTCTTTTGCCGATGTATCCGGTAGCGCCGGTTAATAATATTTTCATGTTAATATTGGTTTCATACTTAAGAACAATAGTAAAATTGAAATAATTCCATTTCGTGAAAAGAATCAGGATCTAATTCAACTTTACAGAAAATAAACGGATAGAACAATATAAGTGGAAAGGACAGTAACTTATTGTTAAAATACTTCATCAATTTCAAGTTTTAATTGGCAAGTCGTAGAAGCGGGATTAAAGCTAATTACTAATTAACGGACAGTGAAGAAATTCGTTGCCCCTTTTTTAATTAGCTGATGTTTGTTTTGGATTCATTGTGACCAACGGATTCATTCATTTCAGCATTCATTGTAAATTCAATTGCCACGAAACACCAAACCGGTCAACTACCCATCCGAATTTTTGGCTGAAGCCGTAGTTATCTAATGGCATTGCCACCGCTCCGTCTTCTGATAATTTTGTAAAAAGTCTTTCAAGCTCTTCTTCATTTTTACATTCAACAAAATTTGAAACGGCAGGTGTGAAATCCCAGTTATGTACAGGCGGACTGTCACTGCACATAAATTTCTGTCCGTTCAACTCAAATGCAGCCTGCATAATAGTGCCTTCTTTGCCGGGTCCTTCTTTTCCCCAGCGCTGAAGATAAATAATTTTAGAATTATCGAATAAACTTATATAAAAATTCATTGCATCTTCAGCATCTTCTTTTTGAAATGTAAGTGATGTTATTATCTGCTGATTCCAATCAGACTTCCCATCAATTTCTGTAACCTGATTTTGACATGTTATAATTGTCGGGCAGGTTATAATAATTATGCACACAAATAAAATTTGAATGGTAGTTTTCATCTTAGCTTCCCTTTTATGTTTTTGTTCAACTAATATGATTTTTTTTACTTTCTTAAAATCTTCTCCATCTTACGACCTTTAGCCAGCTCATCCACGAGCTTGTCTAAATACCTTGCTTGTTTTGTTAAAGGAGTTTCTATTTCTTCTATACGATATCCACAAATTACACCTGTAATCAGGTGAGCATTCGGATTCAATTTTGCTCTCTTGAAGAAAGTTTCAAAAGTCACTTTTTCATCAATAAGTTTTTGTAACTTTTTTACATCATAACCGGTCAGCCACTTTATAACCTGATGTAGTTCTGCTTTTGTTCGCCCCTTCTTCTCAACTTTTGTTACGTAATGCGGATAGACTGATGCAAATGTCATTTTTGCAATTCGTTCATCATTTTCGGGTGTTGTTTTCATACTATTTAATTCTTTCTAATTTTCCTTTTCGTTTTATAAGGTTTTTGTAATCCCACTGAATTTGTTTTGATTTCTTAAGCCAGTGTTTCAATTCTTTTAAATTGATTTCATTTACAACATTATAAAATACGGATGCATCTTTAAATTTTTCACCTCTTACCGCCAACTTATCTTCATCAAATCCCTGCCCGCTCCAAAACATTAATCTTATCCCTCGTTTTTGTTTGCTGTATCCAACAATTGGATTGCCTTCTAAAAACCAGACCGGATGCGAGTGCCAGATTTTGCTTTCCGTTCCGGTCAGATTCTGGTCAATCAATTCTGCCAATGTATTACAGACTTTACTGTCTTCAACAGTTTGCGATTTGTTGTATTTAAAAACTTCTTTATTCATTTAATGCTCCATGATCTTATGATAAAACAGCCATTAGATCTTTTTCATTTGCAGTGAATAAATACGTGGTCTTTTTTTGGATAAATAATTTCATTTATAGTGCTTTTATTAAATATTTTTCTGGTTTATCAAGGTACTGATTCAAACCCTTAGAGAGCCGCGAAATCCTCTTGCAGCATAGTAAGATTCCGCACCGTTGTGATAAACAAAGACGGTGTTATACCGGCGATCGCAAAAGAGAGCTCCTCCGAGTTTTCTTATATCATCAGGAGTTTTTACCCAGCTAGATGATTTTGTATCAAACTCTCCCAACTTCTGTAATTCACGATATTGTTCTTCAGTTAAAAGTTCTACACCCATAGTGGCTGCCACATTTACAGCACTATTCTTTGGTTTATGCTCTTTCCTTGATTTCAATGCTTCATCATCGTAGCATAGACTTCTTCTGCCTTTAGGGCTTTCCGCTGAACAATCATAGAATATATATTCGCCGGTCTTCTTATCAAAACCCACAACATCCGGTTCACCTCCGGTTGCTTCCATTTCATTGAGAGACCAAAGATTTTCCTGATTAGCTTTTAGCTTTGTTTCTACTTTAGCCCACTCAATACTTTTGTGGCGCTGCAGGTTTTTCTCAAAACGGGCTTTTAATGTTTTGAGTAGTTCTTGTGTTTGTTTTGATGACAGCTTCTTTTTATTCATAGGCTTTGTGTAATTAAATATTCTGTTTATATAGGTGATATAGATAAATCTTATATACTTATAAACATAATCAATTTGATTTATAGTCTTTGAAGTTGTAAGTTTTTATCTGAAAAAAAAATAAAAATAAGATTAAATATTTATATCAACAACATTAAAAAAGAAAAATTATGAACGACAAAACAAAGCAAAGCAGCACTTCTTATTCGGTGAATGATGAAATCAAATGTCCGGTAACCGGCAGTACATCTTTCGGAAGGGGTACATCAAATAAAGAATGGTGGCCAAATCAATTAAACCTCGGAATACTTCATCAGCACCATCCGGCTTCCAACCCGATGGGTCCCGACTTTATTTATGCAAATGAATTTAAGAAACTTGATTATAAAGCACTCAAAAAGGATTTGTATGCATTAATGACCGACTCACAGGACTGGTGGCCTGCTGACTGGGGACATTACGGCGGCTTGTTTATTCGTATGGCATGGCATAGCGCGGGAACTTACCGTACTGCAGACGGACGCGGCGGCGGCGGTACCGGCAATCAGAGGTTTGCACCTGTAAATAGCTGGCCCGATAATGCTAATCTTGACAAAGCACGCCGTTTACTCTGGCCAATCAAACAGAAATATGGAAATAAAATATCGTGGGCAGACCTTTTCATCTTAGCCGGCAACTGCGCTCTTGAGTCGATGGGTTTTAAAACATTTGGCTTCGGTGGCGGACGAGAAGATATTTACCAGCCCGAAGAAGACATTTACTGGGGTGGTGAAAAAGAATGGCTGGCAACCAGCGATAAATCCGATAGCCGTTACTCCGGTGACCGTGAGTTGGAAAATCCTCTCGCGGCTGTTCAGATGGGTTTGATTTACGTAAACCCTGAAGGTCCGGATGGAAATCCCGACCCGATTGCTTCAGGTCTTGATGTTCGCGAAACTTTTAAACGTATGGCAATGAATGATGAAGAAACTGTTGCACTTACTGCCGGTGGTCATACGTTTGGTAAAAGTCATGGTGCCGGTGATGTAAAGTTAGTTGGTCCTGAACCGGAAGCTGCTCCCATCGAAGAGCAAGGTTTAGGATGGATAAACAAATTTGGAACAGGTAAAGGAGCTGACACAATAACAAGCGGTCTGGAAGGCGCATGGAAACCTAATCCAACAAAATGGGATATGGGCTATTTTAATGTACTTTTTGGCTACGAGTGGGAAAAGGTTAAAAGTCCAGCCGGTGCATGGCAATGGCAGCCGATAAATGTTAAGGAAGAAGATCTGATACCGAATGCTCACGACCCATCAAAGAAGCATCCCCCGGTGATGACAACCGCTGATATGGCTTTGCGCTTCGATCCTATTTATGAACCTATTTCACGAAGATTCCACAAAGACCCTAAAGCTTTTGCTGATGCCTTTGCAAGAGCATGGTTTAAACTTACTCATCGCGATATGGGACCAAAAGTCCGTTACCTCGGGCCTGAAGTTCCAAAAGAAGATTTAATCTGGCAGGATCCAATTCCGGAAGTCAATCACAAACTTGTAAATAAAAAAGATGTTGAAAGTCTGAAAAAGAAAATTCTGGAGACAGGCTTATCAATATCTGAACTTGTTTACACTGCCTGGTCTTCCGCATCAACTTTTCGTGGATCTGATATGCGCGGCGGTGCAAACGGCGCACGTATTAGCTTATTACCACAAAAGGACTGGGAAGTTAATCAACCAGCACAACTGGAAAAAGTACTCAAAAAACTAAAGAGTATTCAAAAGGAATTTAACAATCGTAAAGACGGCAAGAAAGTTTCACTTGCTGATCTGATTGTACTTGGTGGTTGTGCAGCGGTTGAAACTGCAGCTAAAAATGCCGGACACAAAATTGAAGTGCCGTTTACACCGGGACGAATGGACGCATCGCAAAAGCAGACTGACTTAGAAGCATTTGAATATATGGAACCTGAAGCAGATGGTTTCAGAAATTATCAGAAAAAAATCTACACTGTTTCATCAGAAGAAATGTTAGTTGACAAAGCACAGCTTCTTAAACTAAGTGCTCCGGAAATGACAGTGCTTGTTGGTGGAATGCGTGTGCTAGGTGCAAACTACGGTAATTCAAAGCATGGCGTGTTTACAAATCAGGCCGGTAAACTGACAAATGATTACTTTGTTAACCTTTTTGATATGGGGACGGTTTGGAAACCAACATCTGAAAAGGGAGATACTTTCGAAGGACGGGATCGTAAGACAAATGAACTTAAATGGACAGCAACCCGAGTTGATTTGGTCTTTGGTTCAAACTCACAGCTTCGTGCAATTGCCGAAGTTTATGCACAGGATGATGCAAAAGAAAAATTTGTAAAGGATTTCGTTTCTGCGTGGAATAAGGTAATGAACCTTGACCGGTTTGATTTGAAGTAACGTAGGTTGTTGAGTTTTCCGAACTGAGTGAGGAAAGTATCGAGACAACCGACTAGAACGGTGTCTTCGATACGTCCCGAATTGTCGGGACTACTCAGACACCTCAGTTTAAGAAAGGGCATCACCACGATGCCCTTTTTGGTTTTAGGGCTGTTGTTAACAAATTAAACCTGTCTAATATCTTAACTCAATCATTATTAATTTTGTCCAAGCAATAATTTGATAAAATGTAGTCCGATGCAATCACCCTTAGAAAAAACATTAACCAGTTGCTATAAAAATGAAATGATTTCATTTATGAATTCTCATCCGGAGTGTTTTGAAGAAGCCGTTAAGTTAGCCCTTTCAGACAAACAGCCGTATTCGTGGCGAGCAGCGTGGTTGTTGTGGAGTGTAATCGAAGAAAACGATAAACGAATTAAAAAGTTTATTAAAAAAATAGTAACCGCATCAAAGACAAAAAGCGACAGTCATCAGAGGGAACTCCTTAAAATTCTTTTGATGATGGATCTTGATGAAAAATACGAAGGTGTTTTGTTCGATATGTGTATGGATATCTGGGAGCAAATAAGTAAAGCTCCTTCGGTAAGAATTAATGCATTAAAGCTCATCATCAAGATTGCAAATAAGCATCCTGAATTTAAACATGAAATATCATTTCTTGCACAGGATCATTACCTGGAATCATTTTCGCCCGGAGTAAGGCACTCAGCATTAAATCTTTTAAATCCAGCTCAAAATGGTGAATAATCCAGCCCTCTTTTCTCTAAACCTCCTTCGTTCCACAATAAAATGCTCATTTTACGTGATTTTAGAACTTGATTTTTTACTATCAATATGATATCATTACGATAGCAATTTCAGAAAGGATTGTAATATGGAAAAAATAATCGAAAAACCCGCTAATAAACTGAATGGGTATTTGATGCTTTTCTTATCGCTGGCATTATTTGCAATTGATATCTATCTGCTTGTTCTGGGAATTCAATCAAACAATTCTCAAATTCTTTGGGTGTTTATCCCTCTTCTTCTAATAAGTATATTATTGTCAACCGGATTAATGATAGTTCAGCCGAACGATTCCCGGGTTGTTATTTTATTTGGTAAATACATTGGTACTGTAAGGCAGTCGGGATTCTGGTGGGTTAATCCCTTCTCTGTTCGCAAAAGGGTTTCGCTAAGAATAAGAAATTTCAACAGTCAGAAAATAAAAGTTAATGATCTTCACGGTAACCCGATTGAGATTGGTGCTGTAATTGTCTGGAAAGTTGTTGATTCAGCCAAGGCAGTTTTTGATGTGGAAAATTATGAGCAGTTCGTTGATATTCAAAGTGAAACTGCAATAAGAACTCTTGCATCTGAATTTCCTTATGATGTTGAAGACGATGATAAATCATCTCTGAGGGGAAGTCCGCTGGAAATAGCTGAGAGTTTAAAAAACACAGTGCAAACAAGACTAGAGGTAGCGGGCGTTGATATAATTGAAGCAAGAATATCGCATCTTGCATATGCTCAGGAAATTGCGCAAGCAATGCTGCGCAGACAACAGGCACAGGCAATAATTGCAGCAAGAACAAAAATTGTTGAGGGTGCGGTAGGTATGGTGCAAATGGCATTGAATGCTTTGAGCGAACAAAAAATAGTAACTCTGGATGAAGACAAGAAAGCCACGATGGTAAATAATCTAATGGTTGCGCTTGTATCAGAATCCGATGCACAGCCGGTAATTAACACAGGAACATTATATCAATAATGAAACCTCTGTCATCTTACCGCAATCAGGAATTAAAGCTGGTTCAGCCTTCTCAAATGAAAAGAGAATGCGAGCTTCATTCTCAGGAAGAACTGCTTTTGAAATCCTTCTTTCCTAAATGGAATAGAAGTGATGCTGTTGTTGAAGGTTTTGGTGGAAAGTGGATAATTAAAAGACCCAGTATCTGGAAGTCGGCTATTGAGATTAGCAAAGATGGTTTTAATTATCCGATTGCTTCATACAACGGAAAAGCGTTTAAGTCCGGCGGAACTATTCAATTGCAGCGTGGTCTGCTTCTTCCGTTTGAAAGCAATGTGTTCAAAAGTGTTTACACAATTTTCACTGATACAAATGAAATATTGTTACAGATAAAACAAACCGGATTATTAAAAAAGAAAACCGATGTTTCATTGGGAAAAAGAAAACTGGAAATTCTTGACGAATATCCCTGGCTACCTATGTTAGTCTGGTATATAATGCTTAACAATCAAAGACAATCCATTGCCGGAGTGCATTACAGTTAGAATTTTATGAACAGAAAAAGTTAGAATAATGCCTGATAAGAAAAAATTTTTATTAAGAATAGATGATAAAATTTATGCCGCTCTTGAAAAATGGGCGGCTGATGATTTCAGAAGTATCAACGCACAGATAGAATTTCTTCTTAAGGAAGCCTTGAAAAAAGCCGGAAGACCAATTTCTGTTTCAAACGATATTGAAAACGGAGAAAATGAAAATCCTGTTGAATAACAGACTTTAAATAAAAGGCGACTGCTTAAAAAGCAGGTGAAAATTTAGAATGAAAAAATTAGATATAATAAAATTCGTCATCTCAATTTTAATCCCGTTATTGCTTGGTGCGATTGCGGGAGGGTTTACTTCCCAGGCTGTGCCCGGGTGGTTTGCCTCATTAAACAGACCTTCATTCAGTCCGCCCAACTGGATATTTGGACCGGTATGGACTATTCTTTACATCCTGCTTGGTCTATCACTGTATCTGATCTGGAAACAAATTCCTTCCAAAGAAAGAAATAATGCCATCCTGATATTTTCAATTCAGATGTTTTTAAACTTCATCTGGTCATTTGTGTTTTTCTATTTCAATCAGATCGGACTTGCGCTAATTGTAATTATAGGATTGTGGTTAAGTATTATTTTAATGATCAATCGTTTTTATAAGATAAAACCATTAGCTGCATATCTAAACCTGCCTTACATATTGTGGGTTACTTTTGCTTCTGCATTAAATGCGGGATACTTTATATTAAACTAAGATGACATCTTCCGCCAAGATGTCATCTTAAACACAGAATTTATTTTTTCCCGTAGAGCATCGCAACGTCACCTGGTAAAGATGGATTGGGAACCTGATTCTTAACTGCCGGGATGGTCCTCAGATAAGCATATATTGCTTTCAGATCTTCATCCGTCATTTTACCATAAACGTCCCATGGCATTGGTGGAAGAATATGTCTTCCGACACCTTTCATCTTTCCTTCACGTATAGTTTTAATAAACATTTCTTCACTAACCGCACCTATACCTGTAGCATTGTCCGGAGTAAGATTTGCGGCATATGAAAGACCCCAGGGACCAACCCATGCAGTGAGATGGTCATTAGTAAGAATCCATTTGCCTGGACCTACCATACTCGTATCTACTTCATAAAGTTTAAAATCTGCGGGATGTCCTGAAAGAAGTCTGGTTGTATCGAGATGCATTCCCTCCGGTCCGAAAGTTTTTGGTGTGTGGCAATCGTGGCAAGCACTGGTTTCAACCAGATACTTTCCCATATCCACTAATTCCGCCTGTGTCATTTCTTTTTTCTGTTCGGGACTATTACACCCTGTATAAAAAAGAACGACACCAAGAAAAAATACAATTATTGAATAGAGTTTTATTATGCTCCTATTCATTTCTGCCTCCTGAAATAAATTTAAGCAAGCCATATTATTCGCTTTGGCTCTTAAGCTTTGTTGATTATCTAGACTAGATTAATTACGGATGTAAAATTATTTTGTTAATTGTTGATGGCCAACAAATATTGTTTGCTGCCTGCATTTGGCGTGAGAAACGGATTTGTTAAATGATGTATGGTCACAAAAAAGTATAAGTACTATCAGAAAAGAATGATACGGAAAGATAAAAAATGTCTACCCCCTGTAAAATAAAGATGACATCTCTGTGGAAGATGTCATCTGATAACTTTCTGAAATGTTACTTCTTTCCGTGAAGTTCAGCAACCATTGGCGGTGGAACCGGCTCCGGTATTTTATTGCTTACAGCCGGAATTGAATGCAGATAGGCATACATTGCTCTCAGATCATCATCCGTCATTTTACCGAAAATTTTATAAGGCATTGGCGGAAGTATATGTCTTCCAATGCCCTTTATTTTCCCCTCACGCAATGTCTTTATAAACATCTCTTCACTTACTGCACCAAGTCCGGTTGCATTATCCGGGGTAAGGTTTGATGAAAAGGATATTCCCCAAGGACCAACCCAGGCTGTAAGATGGTCGTTTGTTAAACTCCATTTGCCCGGACCAACCATATCCATATCGATTTCATATAATTGAAATCCTTCCGGATGACCAGATAATAATCTAGTTTCGTCAAGGTTCATTCCTTCCGGACCGAAGGTTTTAGGCGTGTGACAATCATGACAACCGGTTGTTTCGATTAAATATTTACCCCGTTCCACTAACTCTTCCTGCGTCATTTCTTTTTTTTCTTCGGGCATATTGCATCCGGTATATGTAAGAAAAAGAGTGAGTGAAA
>JAWOIK010000298.1:0-19268 GCA_046484705.1 Ignavibacteriaceae bacterium
TTAATGTGCTGCTTATAAGCGGATCACCCTCTGCAGATATGACTTTTATAAAGAATAGTTTATTAACTGATAACAATTTAGCCGTTTCAACATTAACGCAGATCAGAAATAATCAGTTTTTAGAAAGTAATTATGTAAATAAAATTGATAGTGCCGAAATTATTTTTTTTATAGGTTTTCCAACAAAAGAAACATCAACGGAAGTATTAAATCTGGTCACAAAAAAAATATCAGAAAAAAATACTCCGTTTTTTATATCACTTACATCCGATATTGATATAACAAAACTTACCGGTTTCCAGCAGAACCTTCCGTTTACTGTTTCACAGATTGATAATATATACCAGCAGGTTCAGCCGGAAATACAGATAAATGAAAACAATAATCCCATTCTTAAAAATAATGCTACTAACCCGGTAAGTGCATGGAATAATTTACCACCAGTACTTCAGCCGCGGGCAAGTATTACTGCAAAGCCTGAAAGTAAAATCATTTCAGTAATCAGAATTGATAATGTAGCGCGCCAGGTTCCTTTATTATTAACACGATCATTAGGCAAAAATCGTTCAATTGCCATCCTTGCAAAAGATATCTGGCGATGGAAACTGCAAACAGCTAATAGAAATTCTGATCTATTTGACAGCTTTATTCATAATTCTGTAAGATGGCTGAATGTATCTGATGAGTTCAAAAAAGTAAAGATCAATCCTGTTAAAAAAATATTTGCGAGTGGTGAAGATATTGAATTTTCAGCACGTGTATTTGATGATGCAATGAATCCTGTTACAAATTCTGAAGTAACAGTAACAGTATCGAATCAACAAGATAAATTTGAAATGAATCTAAACTCCGTAGGCAGCGGACTCTATGAAGGCAGAATGCAATTATTAAATCCTGGAGATTATGTTTTCAGCGGTGCTGCAAGATTGAATGGTAACATTCTGGGAGAGGATAATGGCATATTCAATATTGGTGAAATGGATATTGAAATGTTAAATCCGGGAATGGATTATGAATTTCTTAATCTGCTTGCTGAAGAAACCGGCGGAAAATATTTTCAACCAGATCAGGTAGATAAGCTGATAGACGAATTAAATAATCTGTCATCAAAAGCAGCAAAAGAAAAATTTGTAACATCAGAAATTAAACTCTGGTCAAGTGAGTGGCTGTTATTCCTGACAATTATTGTATTCGGAATGGAATGGTTCATTAGGAAAAGATCTGGAATGTTATAAAATCATTTTATAATTGCTGAAGAATCAGTTGAGAATTTTATTGATGAATTTAAAAAGATATTCCAAAAACGCACATCGTGCTATTAAATACTAAACCAATACGGATATATTGAATCGATTAGACTAATTTAATAAATTGAAGAAATAAAGGTTTTAATTTGAAACTGTTTCTTACAGATTTTTTTGATTTCTTTTTACCAAGATTCTGTCCTGCCTGTAAAACCAGACTAAGTAGCAATGAAAATGTCATATGCAATAAATGCCTGAGCTCAATTCAAATTGCAGAGAAACAAAGAATCAAATTTGAATTCAATAAAAAATTTGAAGGGAACAAACTTATATCAGGATTTACTTCTTTGTATGTTTTTGAAAAAGATAAAGAGCTTCAGGAAATACTCCACCAATTTAAATACAATAATAAATACAGGATCGGAATTAAGCTGGGTGAAGAAATTGCAAAGGCAAGAAATACAACCATCACAGACTGGAAAATCGATCTGGTAATTCCGGTTCCTCTGCATCATCTTAAAAAGGCTGAAAGAGGATACAACCAATCTTATTATATTTCAAAGGGATTTTCAAAGGTACTTGGAATTAATAAAGAAGAAAATCTTCTTAAAAGAAAAAGATATACTGAGTCACAAACATTAAAAAATATTTCCGACAGAGAATTAAATGTTAAAAATGCTTTTTCTGTAACGAATAAAAAGAAAATCAAAGGAAAGAATATTTTAGTGATTGATGATGTGATAACAACCGGCGCAACGGTTTCTGAATGTGCAAGACAATTATTAAATGCCGGCGCAAAAAAAGTTTATTCTATTTCTGCAGCCATAGCAGATTGAATTCTACATCTTTTCAGGTGCACTTACACCAAGTATGGATAATCCATTCTTAATAACAGTTTTTGTTGCAATTGCAAGTGCTAGTCTTGCTTCTGCCAGACTCTTTTCCGTCCCTAATATTCTGCTGAATGTATAAAATTTATGAAAGGCTGCTGCCAATTCTTCCAGATAAGTGCATATTCTGTGAGTTTCAAACACCTCAGCACAATAGATTAATTCCTCTTCAAACCGATGAAGTTTTTTTAGTAATAATTGTTCTTCATCTGTTTTGAGCAGGAAAAGATTTGATGCATCCGGTTTTAATTTTTCTTCTTCAACTGTTCGAATTATAGAACAAATTCTTGCATGAGCATATTGAAGATAAAAAACCGGATTTTCGTCAGATTGTTTTTTAGCCATTGAAAGTTCAAAATTCATATGCGATGATATATTCCGCATATTGTAGAAATAACGGACAACATCTTTACCTACTTCATCTATAAGATCATCCAGGGTAATATAGTTTGCTTTACGCGTTGACATTTTAACTACTTCACCATTTTCTGTAACAGTAACAAACTGTTGTATTAGAACTTTCACTTTAGATGGATTATACCCAAGTGCTTCTAATCCTGCCAGAACATCCGGATAAGTAGCAGCATGATCAGAACCAAAAATATCAACCATTAAATCATAACCGCGCTTATACTTTGTAATGTGATAGGCAATATCTGGCAGCCTGTACGTTGGCTCTCCTGTTGATTTCACTATCACTTTGTCATCCTGTTTACCAAGCTCACTTAACTTAAACCAGACAGCCCCATCCTTTTCATACGAAAGATTTTTCTCATTATAAATTCTTAACAGTGCTTCAATTTTTCCTTCTTCGTACAAAGAGTTTTCATTAAAAAATATTTTGTGCTGAACATTTATTCTGGTTAATGTTTTTTTTATCAGTTCAAATATTTCTTTCTCGGCTTTTTCCTTAAACTTTCCCTCTGCATTTTCCTTCTTAAGACTATCACCAAATTCTTCGAAGAGACTCCGGGCGATATCCTTAATATATTCTCCCTGATAATATTCATTAGGAAATTCAATCTGCTCACCGAGCAACTGTAAGTAACGAATTCTAACTGAATCACCAAGCACTCGCATTTGTCTGCCGGCATTGTTAAAATAATATTCCCTGTCAACCTCATAGCCAGTCCATTCCAGTAAATTTGCAATTGTATCACCAACCACTGCATTCCTTCCGTGTCCGACTGTTAAAGGTCCGGTTGGATTTGCGGAAACAAACTCTACATTCGCTTTAGAGCCTTTATATTTATTATTTCTACCGAACTGATCCCCTTTTTCCAAAATCACTTTTACTATTTCCGATATATATTCAGGAGTAAAAAAGAAATTGATAAATCCGGGACCAGCGATCTCTGTTTTATAAATAACTTGGGAGTCAAGTTCCAGTGCATCGATAATTTGTTGTGCAATTTGTCTTGGATTTTTTTTCAAAATTTTTGAAAGCAGCATTGCCGCATTTGAAGAAAGATCGCCATGTTCCTTTTGTTTAGGAATTTCAATCACCTGATTAATCCGAGCAAGTTCGGGAATTTTATCTATTGCTATATTAAAAATTTTATTCAGGTATTCTTTCATTTTTTCTTCTTTACTGCGGTGGTTTTCCCGGTAATTTTTTTCTTAATCGGGGTTACTTTCTTAGGTTTAAGAAATGGATCTTCTACCTCAATAATTGTCGCATCACCCCAAAGTTTTTCAAGATTATAAAATTCTCTCGCTTCTTTTTTAAAAATATGAACAACCACATCAACATAATCGAGAAGCACCCATTGAAGTGCCATAAATCCTTCTTTATGCCAGCACTTAATACCCTCCTCACTTAGTTTTTTGTCAACTTCGTCGGCTATTGCTTTAACCTGGGTATCAGCATCTGCAGAACAAATAACAAAATAATCTGCAAAGGTTGCAAGTTTTTTGAGATCGATAATTTTTACATCAAATCCTTTTTTTGAATAAATGATTTCCGAAATAAAAGCAGCAAAATCTTTTGATTTCAATTTTAATTCCTTATTTATTTATTGATAAAGTATTATAATCTTTTCCAATGATTATGGTTATGTCAAGGAAATATTGATTATTGAATTGCTTTACGATTCGTTTTTTTTCAACTCCAATTGCTTCAGCAACCAAGACAGTTTTTTCACTATTGTTTGACCTGTCGATCACCAGAGTATTATCTACATCAAACGAAGTGTAATTCCCCTTATTAACCACATCAAATCCTTTAGAACGTAATAATTCAGTAAACCTGTCAGCCACTCCGGCTACTCCACATCCATTAAGAACTTCAACCTGTACCTGTGAAGGTAAAATTATTTTTTGATCTGCCGAATCTTCATTACCAGATGTATTGGAGATTTGAACAATCAATGCGTACCCGAGAAATAAGATGAGCAGGCAAAGTACTATTATTATAATGTTCAGTAAAAAATTTGAGGTGTATTTGGAAGTGTTGTTTTTCTGCGACAAATTATTAGAATTGGAATTACCCTTCACCAATTTTTACTCTTCTTCTTCCTTTATCTTGAGTGAAAAGGATCATAAAAAGGATCGTACGAACCGTAAAATCCTCTGTTATAATAGTTTGAAAAAGGGCTGTAATAATATGATCCCGGGTATTGGTTGTATTGCAGGGTAACCCGGAAATCTTTCCAGGGTTTGTAATTTAATGCTGCACGACTTATATAAATTCCGGACAGATCATTCTGAAATTCCTTACCGAAACTGCTGTATGGTGAGTGAACTATACTTGCATCGAGCTGAACATTAAGATCTTCAGAAAAACGGTACATCATACTGTTTGTGTACATTCCTAATGCAATTCCTTCTCCGGCAAATGCTGAATAAGACATACTGAGAGAATGATGCATTGAAAAATTTTCACTATTAAGAAATCCGAATAAAGAACTGGCAGAATAATCAACTATTCCATCTCTTATGTCTGTCGTCGGAAATGCCGGGTCTTTAAATTGACCATAACCGGATGAAGCGAATAATAATATTATTATAAATATGATCTTTTTCATAATTTCACCAAAATTTTTGTGCATTATATCTAAATGACAATTAAAAATCAATGTAGACACCAAACTCGTATAAAACCTAAACCCTAATAATTGATTCATAATTTTTACTGATCAAATATAACCAGAATAATGGTCTTAATTCAATTCCAAAATCAAAATGCAAGAACTTAGTTAATTAGACGTATTGCCTTCAAAATAGTTTAATTAAAGCAGAACTTGACATATATTTTAACAAGTGCTTACTTTTAATAACAGTTTATGAAAATTTTAATAATAGATAATTACGATTCTTTCACTTACAACATTGTCCAGCTTCTGGGAAGTTTACATTGCAGACTGGTTGTTAAGCGAAATGATGAAATCGATTCCGGATATATCGAAAAAATTAAACCGGATAAAATACTCATCTCCCCGGGGCCAGGGAAACCGATAGATTCAAAAGTATCACTCGATGCGATCAGGCATTTTGGAGGAACCATTCCTGTATTTGGAGTTTGTCTTGGACACCAGGCAATAGCAATTTGCTTTGGGGGAAATGTAGTAACTGCACTCATTCCAATGCATGGCAAAACATCTAAAATAAGACACAACAATTCTTCAGTCTTCAGAAACCTGCCACAAAATTTTGAAGCAATGAGGTATCATTCACTCATAGTTGAAAGAAAATCTTTGCCATCGGTTTTATCAATTACAGCCGAATCCGAAGATGGAACAATAATGGGATTAAAACATAAATATTTCCCTATAACCGGAATTCAGTTTCATCCTGAATCAGTATTAACCCAAAAAGGAGAAACAATAATCAAAAACTGGCTTGACGAATAAATCTGAGTATTGAAGTACTGAAAATGTTATTCTAATATCCTAATACTCCAAAAATCCGGTTATTGAAATAAAACTGTCAAATTTAATTTTGTACCTGGTTATTCTTTCAACTTTACAATCATTTCAATCTCAACTGCAGCATTCAATGGTAATCCACTCACACCAACGGCACTTCTGGTGTGTAAGCCTTTTTCACCAAAAATTTTTCCAATAAGCTCGGATGCTCCGTTTGCCACTTTTGGCTGTGCAGTAAACCCATTTATATTATTTACAAACACTGTTAACTTTAAAACCTCATCGATCTTATCAAGATTTCCAATTACTCCTTTAATTGCAGCAATACAGTTTAGTGCACAGATTTGTGCAGCCTTCTGTCCCTCTTCTTCACTTAAATCTGAACCAACTTTACCTGCATACTTTAACTCACCTTTGACTAATGGAACCTGTCCTGATGTCATAACCAGATTACCGACCTGTTTTGCAGGTATATAAGCAGCAAGTGGTTTTGCAACTTCCGGTACTTCAAACCCCAATTCTTTAATTTTTTCTTCAATCATAAAATCTCCCTGATAAAGTGGAAATATTTTTCTTAAATTTGCCGGGATTATTTAACAACCCGGAATAAGGATAAAAATGACACAGTCTAAATTTAATGAATTCGTTGACATTGTTAAACGGTTACGAAAAGAATGTCCGTGGGATAGAGAACAAACCAATGATTCTATTAAAGCAAACACGATTGAAGAAGCTTACGAAGTAGTTGATGCAATTGATCATAAGGATTACGATGAATTAAAAAAAGAATTGGGAGATCTGCTTTTGCATGTCGTGTTTCATACGGTGATTGTAGAAGAACAGGATAGGTTTAACATCAATGATGTAATTGATTCAATTAAGGCAAAACTGATTAGAAGACATCCTCACGTGTTTGGCAATAAACAAGTGAACGGGTCAGATGAAGTGAAAAAGAACTGGGAAGAAATAAAGCTTGAAGAAGGAAGGGAAAATCTGCTTGATGGCGTTCCGGAAAGCCTTCCAGCACTACAGAGAGCACACAGGCTGCAGGAGAAAGCTGCCAAGGTAGGTTTTGATTGGGAGAAGAAATCAGATGTCTGGGCAAAGGTAATAGAGGAAATTCAGGAAATGCATGAAATTGAAAAGAGAAAGTCAATTGATGTTAGTAAAATTTCACCAGATCAAAATGAAGATACTTTACAAGATCAACTTGAAAGCGAATTCGGTGATGTATTTTTCGCTTTAGTTAATTATGCAAGATTTTTAAATGTCAATCCTGAAGATGCATTAAGAAAAACAAACAGAAAATTTATTAAACGCTTTTCTTATGTGGAAAATAAGATTAAAGAATCAGGCAGAAAACTGAGTCAGTCCAATCTTATTGAAATGGATAAATACTGGGCGGAGAGTAAAAAGCTGCCGGGATTTAATTGATTTTTTTTTCGTTACCGTTAGCTTCGTTAAATTTTTCGTAAGCATCGATGATATCTTTAACCAGCCTGTGCCGAACAACATCTTCTTTATCAAAATATGCGAATCCTACACCGGAAATTCCATTTAGAATTTCCTTAGCCTGTACTAATCCGCTTCGGGATTTGACAGGCAAATCAATCTGCGTAATATCACCGGTTATAATTGCTTTGGAGTTTGCGCCTAACCTTGTTAAAAACATTTTCATTTGAACATCGGTAGCATTTTGGGCTTCATCAAGAATAACAAATGCATTGTTCAATGTTCTGCCTCGCATATAAGCCAAAGGAACAATTTCTACCACACGCTTTTCCAGGTAACCTTTTAGTTTTTCAGATGGCATCATATCATCAAGAGCATCATATAGCGGTCTTAAATAGGGATCTATTTTTTCCTGAAAATCCCCGGGAAGAAATCCAAGGCTTTCACCAGCTTCAACGGCTGGCCTGGCAAGAACAATTTTTTTTATCACACCACGCTTCAAAGCTGACACAGCAATTGCAACTGCAAGATAAGTTTTACCTGTACCAGCAGGACCAATTGCAAAACATATATCATTCTTTGCAGCCGTTTGAAGGTATTGTCTTTGACCGGATGTTTTGGCTTTAATTACATCACTCTTTGTATACAATACAATGGAGTCATACTCATCATCTGCAATTACCTCTTTACCTTCAAGGGTTAAATCGAGAATGGTCTGAACATCAGAAGTTTGAAGTCTTCCGCTAGTATTGAGAACGTAAGCCATTTCTTTGATTATTTTTTCAATCTGTTCAACTTCTTCAAGCACACCCTTAATATTAAAAATGTCACCCCGAACAGTAATTGTAGAGTTGAACCGGTCCTCAAGCAACCGGAGATTTGCATCATTCACACCCAGAAGTGACATCATATCAACACTATTAAGCGTAATTTTTTTTTCAGCTATTGTCATAAAAATTTTTTAAATATAAAAAGCCCTCATCAGGTTCTGATAAGGGCTTTAATTATTTGAAAAACGCTGCTCAATTATTGAACTGGAGCAGGCTTATAATTTCTTCTTAATTTTTCGTATTTAGATTTTTCTTCTTCAGTAAGCTGAGGAACTTTAAATACTTGTGCAGGATAAATCAAATCAGGATTCTTAATCTGATCTCTGTTAGCCTGGTAAATTACAGGCCATGCAAAACCATTTCCGTAATGTTCTGACTTACGGGCAATTCCCCAAAGATGATCACCTCTAACAACGGTGTACATAATATCTTTTGGTTCTTCAACCCATGAGTTAAGAGCGTTCTGCATATCTACATGAACTTTATTATAAAATTCAGGAAGTGCACTGATCTTATTCATTTTAAGAGCGTTCAGATCAGCTTGTCTGTCAGCCTTAGGTCCTTCTTTCCTGTTAATCTTTCCATTCAATTCATTAACAGCGTTTCTGAAGTTATCGATATCAGCTCTGTTGGCACCAACCATCTGGTACAGTTCATCAATACATTCTTCAGGATCACCTAATTCCTGTGATTTAAGACTTTCGATATCTGATTTAAGAGTACTTATTTCACTCATCAGAGCATCTTTTTTAGCCGTCAGACGGCTCATTTCGGCTTCCCATTCTTCAACGGTCATCTCTTCCTGTGCAAAAGAAAGACCTGCAAAAAGAACAAGGGAAAGTACAACTAAGATATATTTGAATTTCATATGAATTACCTCCGTAATCAATTTATTATTAAAAAATTATTGAGGAAGTTTTTCAAGGTTAGCCCTTGTTTCTTCTTTTTGTTTTTCACATTCAGCCATCTTTCTATTGATGTCCTGAATTTCCCTTTCAAGTTGTGCTCTCTGATCTTTAAGGCTGTTGGCTTCAGATTCGAGAGATCTAACTTCATTTCTAAGTGCATCAAGTTCAGCTAACTGAGCTTCACTTAATCCACCACAACCACTTAAGAATGCGGTTGTTAAAGCTAAACTACCAATTACCAAGGCAGTTTTAAGCGATTTTGTTATGTTCATCATTAACCTCCGATAAATATATTAATTAGTGTTATTTCGTTGATCGATTAACAGCAAGGGCAAATTTAGTAAAAAGTATGTTAACAGTAAATAAAAAATTCAAATTTTGAGCAGTTTTATAAAAATTTGTTCGAAATTTAATCATTTGATAACAACTTAATCTTTAAAAGGCTGTTAAATCAGTCTTTTTTCAACAAAACTAGTGTAATTATTACCTGCTAAAATAATATGATCGAACACCGGAATATCCATCATTTTACCTGCATCCACCACTTTTTTGGTAATTACAATATCTTCATTGCTTGGTTCAGTATTTCCGCTTGGATGATTATGGAGCAAAATAATACTGGCTGCATTATTTTCCAATGCAGTTTTAAAAATCTCTCTTGGATGAACGACGCTTGAATTCAGATTACCAATAGAAATAATTTCGTGCTTAATAATTTTATTAGCAGAATTGAGACATACTACTATAAAACGTTCTTTAACTTCATCTCTGAACAGAGGTATAAATATATTAGCAACATCTTCCGGGGAGGTTATCTTTTTATCTGAATGCCATTTAGCCTGTGATAAAATTCTCCTGCTCACCTCAAATGCAGCTAACAAGGTGGCAGCTTTATCTTTGCCTATTCCACTATTTTTTTTTAAATCTGCAAACGATTTTGATGCAAGCTTTGCAAGATTTCCTTCTTTAGCAATAAGATCCTGTGCCACTGTAACAACAGATCTGCCTTTCATTCCGGTTCTTAAAAGAATTGCGATCAGTTCCGCATCAGTCAGACTTTGAGGTCCGCGTAAAGTCAATTTTTCTCTGGGTCTGTCATCTGAGGGAATATCCTTTATTCTGTTCATAACGAATACTCACTAGTTAAATATAATTTTTTAGACCTTGTGAAAATAATCAAATGAAAAAATGAACTTCATCTGCTCAATTTGTTATAAGAACATTTCATTAAAAGTATTCAATCAATTTGCGCCTGAGTAGGAATTTGAGCCTATGATCAGATCGTACGTTTATCTGCCAGATCTGAATTTATCAACCAGCAAAAAAATTCCATCGCTATAGCGTACTATGTTCAAGTATTTGTTGATATGCGACTGATCAAAAGAAATATTATTTTTTAATCCCACACTGCTTATTCCGGATTCCATTTTCAACTTAATCGCTTTACGTGAAGGGTCAATGTTACGCATAACAGTTAACAAATATTTAGCTGTATCATAACCATACAAAATATTTCTGTTTACTTCCTTACCCGTGATTTGTTGAAACTCTGCAGTAAAATTTTTAAAAGCCTCGTCATTAAAGTCTATATAATAATCGGATGTAAAAGTTAAATTATTGCTTAATTCTGTAGAAGTTTCAAAGCCCTTAACAAGCATCCAATCCTGGTTACCATATAACGGCGCAATTATATCTGATTGCACGAATTGTGACAGAATTACTGTGGCATCTGTTTTATCTGCAAGCGGGATGTAAATACCATCAATAACATTTGAATGCAAAGCAATATTCTTAATCGGCTCACTTAAAGAAAAACTGTTACTCCTGTAAGTCTCACGACTCACAATTTCTCCCCCTAATTTTTCAAACTCATCAATAAAGTTTGCTGCAAGTAGCGGTGAATAACCGTCGATGGCATTTAGTACCGCCATTCTTCTTTTGTTTTCGACATAATAAAGATATTGGGCAAATATTCTTCCCCTGACTGAGAAAGTGGGATTCGCCTGAAAAAAATTTGAACTTATTCCGGTTAGTTCTTCATCTGTGGCTGTTGGTGAAATCATCGGAAGATCAGCAGTACGGAATTCTTCCAGAGCAATTCTCACTTCATCACTGAATACAGGACCGATTATACATCTTACTGAGGAATTATTTACAAATTCTTCCTTAATGGCTTTAATATTTTCTTCTCTTCCCCTGGTATCCCTGATCAAAATTCCAATTTTATTCTCCCTGCCTTTATTGTACTCTGACACTGCAAATTTAATTCCTTCAAGAATTTCATGACCCGCCAGATTTACTTTTCCTTCACTATCTCCCAGCGGCAGCATTACCCCGATCAATATATTTTTATCGCCGTGACTAGTTAAGTTACTAATGCCCGATTTTAGTCTTTCGGCTTCATTAAATTCATCAGCAGTATTATACGCGGAAATTATTTCATTAAAACTACGTATTGCGTTAACATTATCATTTTCGAGAACAAATTTCTTACCTAAGACAAGCAGTAAAAATGGTTTAATTTTTCTGTCTCTTGCTTCATCAGCAAATGATTTTATTTGGCTGGAAGAAAGATAATTCAGAGCAATTTTTTTAGCTAAAGATTTATCCTGCCCGATTTCATCCGATGATGCTGAAATCTCAACTAAATTTAAAGCAACACGAAAGGCTTCTTCATATTTAAGCTGATCATAATTAAGTTTTATTTTCAGATGTAGGAAATCAGCCAGTTGGCTGCTTGAAGAATTATTGATTATAAATTTGTTTATTCTTTTTTCAGCTTCCGAATACTTAGCCTGGTCAAGCAGTAGACTGGAAATAAAATATTCTGCTGCATTTGATTTGGGATGAGCTGGATAATTTGTAACAAAGTTTTGAAAGGATTTTAACGCTTCACTTGATTTGCCGGATTTATATAAATCCACAGCTTGGTTGAACTCGTTTTCCTGACCATAAATAATTAGGGAGTAGAAAAGAATGGCTGTTATAATTAATATTTTATTCATTATTCGATATTCAGAATTAATTTAAATTTAATTTATGCAGTGCCTCAATAGCAGGTCTGAAATCCGGTTCTATTTTCAATGCAAGCTCTAAATAATTACGGGCTTTATCAAACCTTTTATGCAAAGTCTCAATCGCCCCGAAATAAAAATATACCTCGGCTGAAATATTATCCGAAGTTTCGAGCAGCAATTTAAAAAACTTTTCTGCTTTTTTAATATCACCTGATTTAAAGAAAATTATTGCAGCAGTTTCAATTATCTCCGGATTATTTTTTTTATTATTTAAAGCCTTATCTGCCTGTTGCGCAGCATGGCTGTACATATCAAGTTTATAAAATATTTTAGTCATTAATAAATTTAATTCCCAGTTATCGGGATCATAATACTGAATTTTTTCTGCATACTTTAATGCAACCTTATAATTATTAAGCTCAAATTCAATTTTAGCCAGCAAAAGAGTTGCCTCCGGGCTATTATCCAGATCAGGACTTTGTTTGCAAAATTTTTCCAGATATTCCCTGGCAGAATAAAACTCTTTCAAATTATAATAACACAGTCCAAACCAGTAATCAACAACCGGAAATTCTTTAGAATCCAGTTTAGATATAATTTCCAAAGTCTTATTCCAGTATGAATAATGTAAATTAAACTCTGCTGCAAATAGTAATGCATAATCATTTCCAGGATTTGATTTAATCAACTTATCAATGATTTTTAGTGCTTCCGGAATTTTACCCATTCTTTCATAAAGCGATGCATATGAGATATAGCTGTCAATATAAGATGCATCTTCATTAATTAATGATGTATAAATCTGGATTGCATGAAGATAATTATCCAGGCTTTCATAGCTGGCAGCTAATTTTAGTTTCTCCTGAAACTTTAATTCATTCAATTTGCTTATTCCCATTCTATAGTAGCCGGGGGTTTGGAGCTAATATCATAAACAACTCTATTAATTCCGCGAACTTTATTAATGATTTTATTTGAAACGTTTGATAGAAATTCATGTTCAAACTGGAACCAATCGGCAGTCATTCCATCAACGGAAGTAACCGCCCTGAGAGCCAAAACATTTTCATACGTTCTCTGGTCACCCATTACACCAACGGACTGTATAGGCAGAAGCACAGCAAACGCCTGCCAAATCTGATCGTACAGACCGGACTCTTTTATTGCACTTATAAAAATATCGTCTGCCTCTCTTAGTAAGTCTAGTTTTTCTTTATTTACATCACCAATAATTCTGACTGCTAGACCGGGACCCGGGAAAGGGTGTCTCTCAATAAATTCTTCAGGAATCTCCAATTCTCTGCCAACATTTCTAACCTCATCTTTGAATAATTCCCGGAATGGTTCTATCAGTTTAAGATTCATTTTTTCAGGAAGTCCGCCAACATTATGGTGAGATTTAATTGTAACAGATGCACCTTTAACCGACACCGATTCGATAACATCAGGATAGAGAGTACCCTGCACCAAAAATTTTGCATCGCTGTATTTTTTTGCCTGCTCTTCAAATACTTCAATAAAAGTACTTCCGATAATTTTTCTTTTAGCTTCAGGATCAGAAATATTTTTTAATCTGGATAGAAATAACTCCGAAGAATCGATGTGAACATGATTTAGGTTCAACTTTTCGTCGAACAATATCCCTATCTTACTGCTTTCATGCAGCCTCATCAAACCCGTATCGATATGTATGCATATAAGGTTGTTACCTATAGCCTTTTTTACAAGAACCGCTGCTACAGTGGAATCTACACCACCGCTCAATGCGCATATTACTTTAGAATCACCCGCGATGTCTTTAATCAACTTAATTTTCTGTTCGATAAAATTTTGCGGAGTCCAATCACCTTTGCAATTACATAATTTGAACAGAAAGTTGTTTAAAATTTTTGTTCCTTCCTCAGAATGAACTACCTCAGGATGAAATTGTACACCATAAATTTTACTTTGATCATTGGCTATTGCACAAATTGGCGAATGATCAGATTTGGCAATAATATCAAAACCTGCCGGTAATTCAGTGAGATAGTCGCCGTGACTCATCCACACATTCGATTCTTTCTTTACATTATTGAAAAGTGGAGATTCTTTGCTAAGTATTAACCTAGCACGTCCATACTCTCTGTCCTTTGCCGGATCAACCTTACCATTCAATTTTTTACAAATCAATTGAAGACCATAACAAATTCCAAGTACAGGTATCTCCAGTTTTAAAATGCCAGGATCAATATCCGGTGAATCTTTATCATACACGCTCATCGGTCCGCCGGATAAAATAATACCCGAGGGATTAATTTCCAGAACTTTTTCCAGTGTGATTGAATGTGGATAAATTTCCGAATAAACATTTGCTTCTCTTATTCTGCGTGTGATCAGTTGCGTGTACTGTGAGCCAAAATCTATAATTAAAATAGTTTCTCTATTGTTCATTTATACTTTCATTTCATCATAAAAAACAAAATCCGGCAAATGCCGGATTCTGCAAAGTTTTTACAAATATCAGATGACCAGAAAAAAATTGAAATTACTTATTGCCCGATCAATGCTTTATATCCGGCAGCATCTAAAAGTTCATTCAATTCTGAAGGATCACTGATTTCAATTTTCAACATCCAGCCTTCTCCGTAAGGATCGGTATTAATTATTTCAGGATTGTTTGATAGATTCGGATTTATCTCAACAACTTTACCCGAAAAAGGAGTAAACATATCACTAACTGTTTTAACTGCTTCAATTGTCCCTACAGATTCCCCTTTTTTAACATCGGATATATTGGGATCGATATCAACAAAAACCACATCTCCTAATTCCCCTTGTGCATAATCTGTAACTCCGATTGTTCCGATATTTCCGTCCACAAGTACCCACTCGTGATCGTTAGTGTATTTTAAATTTTCAGGAATATTCATTTTAACCTCTGTTAGAAATTTAACTCAATATTGTGTAATTAGAATTTATCCAAAAACCCTGTATCAAAATTACCGCTTAAAAACCTTGCATCCTCAAGCACTTTTAAATGAAAAGGTATAGTTGTTTTTATTCCTTCAATCACAAATTCCTCAAGTGCACGTCTGCCTCTTGCAATTGCATGCGGTCTGTCCGTACCCCATACAATAAGTTTGGCGACAAGAGAATCATAATATGGCGGGATTGTATAAGCCTGGTAAATGTGAGAATCAACTCTTACCCCGAACCCGCCCGGAAGATTTAGCGAAGTAATTTTTCCCGGCGAAGGTCTGAAATTATTCTCATAATCTTCAGCATTAATTCTGAACTCTATACTGTGACCTTTTGGTTGTTCAGGAAGAACCTCAACCTTTTCACCTGCAGCAACAAGTATCTGTTGTCTTATCAGATCTACACCCCAGACAAACTCAGTTACGGGATGTTCCACCTGGATACGTGTATTCATCTCCATAAAATAAAAATTACGATGTTTATCCAGAAGAAATTCTATTGTGCCAGCACCTTCATAATTAACTGATTTAGCACCAAGTACTGCTGCCTGTCCCATTTTTTCTCTCAGTTCCGAATCGAGTGCGGGAGAAGGTGCTTCTTCAATAAGTTTCTGATGTCTCCGTTGTACAGAACAATCTCTTTCGCCATAATGATAAACATTTCCGTATTTATCACCCATAACCTGAATTTCAATATGGCGTGGATTTTCGAGAAATTTTTCTATATACACAGCAGAATTGCTGAAAGCGGCTTCAGCTTCAGTTTGTGCAGTTTGAAATGCTTTATCAAAATCTTTTTCCTCCCAAACAATACGCATACCCTTACCGCCGCCGCCCGCTGAAGCTTTAATGATTACAGGAAAGCCTATCTCGTGAGCAACTTTAATACCTGTTGTAACATTTTCTATTACTCCATCACTTCCGGGAATAACAGGAACGCCATTTTCTTTCATTGTATTTTTTGCAA
This sequence comes from Ignavibacteriaceae bacterium, assembly GCA_046484705.1. Taxonomy (GTDB): domain Bacteria; phylum Bacteroidota; class Ignavibacteria; order Ignavibacteriales; family Ignavibacteriaceae; genus JAGXRK01. Next base: position 16,132 of record JAWOIK010000298.1, read on the forward strand.
ATGATTTGTCCCCCATAGACCGTATCATTTCCGGCGATGGACCGATAAATTTAATATTAGATTCTGAACAGATCTCCGAGAAGTCGGCATTTTCGGCAAGGAACCCGTAGCCGGGATGAATAGCATCAGCACCTGTTATTTGTGCCGCAGATATGATTGCCGGGATTTTAAGATAACTTTCTTTTGCCAGTGTGGGACCAATGCATACGGCTTCATCTGCAAAGGTTACATGAAGCGATTCCCTGTCCGCTTCCGAGTAAACAGCAACAGTTTTAATTCCTAATTCTTTACACGTTCTTATTATTCTTAAAGCAATTTCGCCGCGATTTGCGATTAATATTTTATTGAACAAATTTTTCTCTGTAAAATTTTAAATCTTTAAGGCTGAATCAAAAAAAGTGGTTGATTGTATTCAACCGGTTTACCATTCTCAACAAGTATTTTTATAATCTTTCCACTAACATCGGATTCAATTTCATTCATCAGTTTCATAGCTTCAACAATGCAAAGTACGGTACCCGGTGCAACAGTATCACCAACCTGAACATAAGAGTCTGCATCTGGTGCCGGCGCCCTGTAAAAAGTTCCAACAATCGGCGATTTGATTTCATGATAACTCGAAGAAGGTTCTTCTTTCTGAACCTGTAATTCCTTTTCCATTGCATCGGTATGCCTTTGAGGTTCGGTAGAACTGGCAGGAATTTGATAAGATGCAGATTGTGATATTCTCACCTTCTTGGCAATTTTTATTCTTGTTCCATTCTCTTCGATTTCAAGATCCGTAACTTCACTGTTTTCAACAAGTTTAAAAAGTTTTTTTATTAAAATTAAATCCATTTTTATTCCTTTATTTAGATTTTACTCTTTCAACATATTCCCCTGTTCTTGTATCCACTTTAAGAAGATCATCAACATCAATGAAAAGAGGAACGTTTACCGTTGCACCGGTTTCAAGAGTTGCAGGTTTAAGTGCACCTGTGGCTGTATTTCCCCTAAAGCCAGGTTCTGTTTCAGTTACTTTAAGGATGGCAAAAATCGGCGGGTCAACATTAATTATTTCACTGCCGTTAAAAAGAATTTCTACTTCTTCTGCTTCCTTAAGATATTGCACTCCATCACCGAATAATTTAATCGGAACATTAATTTGTTCATAAGTATCGTTATCCATACAAACAAGGAACTCGCCTTCACGATACAGGTATTGATATTTTTTGCGTTCAACACGCACTATATCGATACCTTCGCCGGAGCGGAAAGTATTTTCAAGTACTCTTCCGGTTTTAAGATTTTTGAGAGTTGACCTTACGAAGGCACCGCCCTTACCAGGCTTTACATGCTGAAACTCAACTATCGAATAAAGATCGTTTTTAAATTTAATGATAAGACCGTTTCTGAAATCTGAAGTATCTGCCATTTTTTGCTGAATTAAATGTTAATAAAAGGTTAAAAAAAAATAGATATATGCCCTCTGAAAGTCAAGAATTTTAACTGAAGTTAAATTAAACAAAAATGCCGCAAAAACTATCTGTTCTGCGGCAAAATTGAGTAAAAACTATCAATTAATTATCAATTTGTGCTAAATACCTGTCAACAGAATTGAAAGCTGCTGAGCCCTTAAAATCATCCTTAATTGTTTGAAACAAATCCTTAGCTTCCTGCTGATCTCCGGATGCTAGATAATTAATTCCAGCCTGAAGAAGATAATCAGCACGCTGGATATTATTAGCATCAACCTGTGCTGCTCTGTAATATAGATCTGCTGCTTTCTGATACTCATTTTTAATTGCGTGATAAGAAGCCTGTCCGGCATATGAAGCAGCTTTGTACATATTGATACTTCCGCTGTAATCTTTGTAAAAATTATAAGCATCCTCAGTTTGCCCTAATAAAGCATAGGAATTTGCCAGATAAATCTTTGCAGTTTCACCGTTTTCAGTGCTTCCATAAATATCCACAATCTGTTTCAAGCCTATGATGTCCGTTCCCTGTCTGCCTTCAATAGCTTCAAGGTATGCACCTGAATCATATAAACTCATCACGCGGGAAAGTTCCAGCCCTGCTTTATCGTTCTGCTCAGCTTTATGATTAAGGTAGTAAAAAACAGCCAGAACAGCTACAACAGCTATACCGGCATATAGTAGAATTCTGTTCTTATTCCCTTCAAAATATGATTGGGATTTATAGTAAAGTTCAACAAGTCTGTCTTGCTTAATTTCTTTTTTGCTGAGCTTTTTCTTTTTAGCTAACATTTGGAATATCCTTAATACTTACGAAAATTTATTAGAAAGTCTGGCAAATTTAATACAGAATGTTGCTACTTCAAAAGATTTGGAGATGAGAACCGCTACAGAAAATTAATTGACTACTAACTGAAAGTCTAAAAATCAACAATTACTTGCAGAATCTTACTTAAGTTTCCTAACAGTCCCTCCAATTACCAAAGCGGCAGAAATAATGAGAAGATTTTTAATTATATACTGTCCTTCCATTGTAGGTGCGTACGGGATATGTCCGGCTTGAAAAGTAACTTCTGTAAGAATAACGAGCGGCATAAAGGTGCCAACCATCTGCAATGCTAACAGTGCAATTGCAATACGAATAGATGTCTGAAAAAGGAATGATATCCCGATAATGAATTCCCACCAGCCGATTACTACAACCCATCCGTCTGTGCTGAAGAATGGCAGCCAACCCACTGTAGCTTTAACCAACGGTTCTGCGGGTGACATACCCATTGTTTTAAGAATTCCAAACCAGATAAATATTATTCCAAGCGAAATTCGAAGAGCAATAACCCCCCACTTCTCCATAAATGAAGCAATTCTTTTATCGATTTCTTTTAAGTCAAATTTCATTTGTTGTTTGCTATTGTTAAACAGTTATTGAAATAATCGGTGAGTTCATATTCATTGGAAAATTTTAAATTCCTTTACATGCCTGTCAACAGACAGATTCCTAATTCTTAATTCCTAATTAATCGTACGCCCGGCAGGACTCGAACTTGCAACCCTTGGAACCGGAATCCAACATTCTGTCCAATTGAACTACGGGCGCAAATACAATATCAATCGTTTTTTGTTTGCGTTAAAATAAGTAGAAATATCTATAGTAGAAATGATGAAAGATTGGGTGATTTG
>JAWOIK010000312.1:0-18378 GCA_046484705.1 Ignavibacteriaceae bacterium
CCTGCGCAAATATCCCAGGGATGAAGATGAACCTCCCAAAAACCTTCAAAAACTCCTTCTGCAACGTAACAAAAATCTATGGCAGCGGAGCCAAGTCTTCGAACAGCTCTTGAATTTTTTGTCATCACCTCAAATCTTTCAAAAGCTTTTTCCGGATTTTCTTTAACATTATATGGGAATCCGGTTACCAGCATAGCCTGCTGAATTTCATTTCTTCTGCTTACATTAATCCTGGTTCCGTTTGCGAAAGATCCGCCACCCTCTTCGGCTGAATAGATTATATTTCGCATAACATCATAAACTACTCCTGCAATTGTTTTATTTTTTTTCTGAAGACCGATGGATACAGAAAAGATTGGAAGTCCGTGTGCAAAGTTCGTTGTACCATCCAATGGATCAATAACCCATAGATAATCTGAATTCTTTCTTAATTCACCATGTTCTTCAGCAAGAATTCCATGGGTAGGATATTTTTTTTGAATAAACTGAATTATTGTTTGCTCAGATTTTTTATCAATTTCTGTTACCAGATTATTTTCGCCTGATTTAAAATCAATCTGAAAATTCTTTCCAAATCCCTCCCGAACAATTTCACCTGCCTGCTTTGCAATTTGTATAATGTCGTTAATCATAATTTTCCTTTTTTGGTAATTAAATATAAACGAATGATTACTGTTTTTGTGAATAACATTCAACATTCAGCGAAGTTTTCATTCCTTGATAGCACAACACTTATTAGGTATATTTGAATGAAAATAAACGCAAAATTAGGAGCAAAACTTTGAATAAATACGGAGAAATAGAGATAAATCAAAAAGACGAAACTACACTTATCGACGATATTCCGGCTATACTGCCAATTCTCCCCTTAAGAGACATTGTAATTTTCCCATATATGATTTTCCCTGTTCTGGTTGGAAGAGAACAATCCATTCGTGCCGCAAATTATGCGGTTGAATCATCAAAATACATTTTTCTCTCAACTCAAAAGAAGTCCAACATTGAAGATCCCAAACCGGAAGACATTTACCAGGAAGGTACTATTGCTAAAATTGTTCAGATATTAAAACTGCCAAACGGATTAATGAAAATTCTTGTTGATGGGCTTCTGCAGGGAAGGATTAAAAAATTTACAGAACGCAATGATTTTTTTGAGGCAGAAGTTGAAGTAATTGTAAGTTCATTGGAGAATGACCATGAAATGAATGCACTTGTACGGCAGACGAGTCACCTTTTTAAAGAATATGTTAAGATCAGCAGACAGGTGCCGAATGAAACCATTACTGCTTTTGATAATATTGATGAACCGGATCGTAAACTTTTTTATGCAGCAGCAAACATAACCCAGTCAATCGAAGTTAAACAAGCACTTCTTCAAAAATTTACTCTTAAAGAACAGTATTTTGAAATTGTTAAAATATTAAACTCTGAAATTGATATACTTAAGATCGAGAAAGAGATAGACACAAAAGTTCAGGAAAATATTTCGAAGACACAGCGAAAATTTATTATACAGGAACAAATAAAAATTCTTCAGGATGAACTTGGGGAGGATGAAGATGGTTCTCCCGAATTTGCTAAAATCAGGGAGAATATTAAAAAAGCAAAAATGCCCGCCGATGTTGAAGCTAAAGCAGTTGAAGAATTTAATAAGCTTAAGAAAACACCTCCAATGTCTCCGGAATCAACTGTGATAAGAAATTATCTTGATTGGCTTGTTGAAATTCCATGGTCAACAAGTACAAAAGATAATCTTGACATTAAACATGTTAAAAAGATTCTTGATGAAGATCATTTCGGATTAGAAAAACCTAAGGAAAGAATTATTGAACAAATAGCAGTACTGAATCTTGTTCAGCAAATGCGCGGACAAATTCTTTGCTTTGTAGGACCTCCCGGAGTTGGTAAAACCTCACTTGGTAAATCAATTGCACGTGCACTAGGACGAAAGTTTGTACGAATCAGTCTCGGAGGTGTTAGGGATGAAGCTGAAATAAGAGGTCATCGCAGAACTTATATTGGTTCAATGCCGGGTAAAATAATTCAATCCATGAAAAAAGCCGGAACTGTTAATCCCATTATTCTTCTTGATGAAATAGATAAAATGAGTATGGATTTCAGAGGAGATCCTTCATCTGCAATGCTGGAAGTTCTTGATCCTGAACAGAATTATTCTTTCAGTGATCATTATATAGAAGTTGATTATGACCTAAGTAATGTTATGTTCATAACAACAGCAAATGTAAGATATAATATTCCACTTCCATTGCAGGACAGAATGGAAATAATTGAACTTCCAGGCTATCTTGAATATGATAAAATTGAAATTGCAAAACGACATTTGCTTCCAAAGCAATTAAAAGCTCATGGATTGGAGAAAAAGAAAGTTGATATTTTTGATTCATCCATAAAAAAAATAATAACAGAGTATACACGAGAAGCAGGTGTCAGAAATCTTGAACGGGAATTAGCTACAATCTGTCGTAAAATTGCCAGAGACATTGTACTGCGGGAATCAGAGAATGGAAAAACTAAAAGAAAAAATAGTTACCCGGTCGATGATACCAAGATTGAAGAGTATCTGAAAGTACCAAGATACAGGAGTTTACGGCATAATAAGGCAAACAGGATTGGCAGCGTTACAGGTTTAGCCTGGACAAGTGTTGGTGGTGAAATTCTTACTGTTGATGTTACAATGATGAATGGACAAGGTAAACTGACGCTTACAGGTCAGCTTGGAAACGTGATGAAAGAATCCGCGCATGCAGCACTTAGTTACTTAAGATCAAAAGCAAAAAGTTTATCATTAAACCCGGATTTCTTTAAAGGAAAAGAAATTCACATTCATCTGCCTGAAGGTTCAATCCCAAAAGATGGACCATCGGCCGGAATTACGATGGCAATGGCAATGCTGTCTGCAATTAGCGGAAAGCCGGCTTCCAATGATGTTGCAATGACCGGGGAGATAACTTTAACCGGCAATATACTTAACATAGGAGGCTTAACAGAAAAACTGCTGGCAGCCAAGAGAAATGGAATTAAGAAAGTGTTGATCCCGCTTGGAAATGAAATTGATTTAAAGGAAATTCCGGCTAAGGTTAAAGAGGGAATGAAAATTATAACTATTGACAAACTTGAAGATGCAATCCCACATGTTTTTCCCGATTTGAAAAAAAATATGCGAAAGACTAAAAGAACTACTAAAACTGAAAAGAAAAAAAATAAAAGTTAAATTTTGGCAGAGTCTATAATTGTAAATAAAACTGCCTCCATTGATGAGCAGTATAATTTATTAGTGAAACAGGTAAAATCTTTACTGGAAAGGAATGATAATATAATTTCCAACCTGTCTAATTTTACTGCTGCAATGAAGCAAACATTTGAAAAAATCAGTTGGGTTGGATTTTACCTTTTTGATGGTAATGAACTCTATCTCGGTCCATTTCAGGGAAAAGTTGCATGTACTAGGATTCAACTTGGTAAAGGTGTATGCGGAACATCTGCCGAAAAAAGACAGACTATAATTGTACCTGATGTAAATGAGTTTCCCGGGCATATTGTCTGCGATGTTGAATCAAGATCGGAAATCGTGGTTCCGATTGTTAAAGGGGATAGATTGTATGGTGTGCTTGATGTTGATTCTTCCCGATTAAATGCTTTTAATGAAACAGATAAAATTTATTTGGAAGAAATGGTTAATTACTTAGTAAGTGATATAATGTGAATCAAGGTGTTAGTGAACAAGGTTTCAGGTTTAAATCTGCAAATTAAAATCTAAAAAAGAAATCAAAAACTATTATGGAATACCAGGTAACAGCGCGTAAATGGCGGCCTAAAAAATTTGATGAGGTTGTTGGACAGGAACATATAACCTCAACACTTAAGAATGCTATAAAAAGCGGAAAAATAGCTCACGCTTTTCTGTTCACTGGTCCAAGAGGAGTTGGAAAAACTACCACTGCAAGAATTCTTGCTAAATCTCTTAACTGTGAGAAACCTGTTGACTTTGAGCCATGTAATGAATGCTCAATGTGTAAATCAATTTCGAATTCACAAACAATGGATATTATTGAAATTGATGGAGCGTCAAACAGAGGAATTGATGAAATACGTACTCTAAGAGAATCTGTAAAGTATGCACCTACCCAGGGTAAATACAAGGTTTACATTATAGACGAAGTTCATATGCTTACAAAGGAATCTTTTAATGCATTCCTTAAAACTTTGGAAGAACCGCCATCTCACACAATATTTATTTTTGCAACCACGGATGTACATAAGGTTCCCTTAACAATTATTTCACGATGTCAGCGGTTTGACTTCCGACGAATTCAACTGGATGTAATTAAATCACAACTGAGTATGATTGCTAAGGAAGAAGGTATTGAGATTGATGACAAAACCTTAACTACAATTTCCAAAAAAGCCGACGGTGCCCTGCGTGATGCAGAAAGTTATTTCGACCAGGTTATTGCGTTTTGTGGAGACAAGATAGATTTTAAAACAGTTTCTAAAATGCTGAACCTGATTGATGAAGATCTGTATTTTAAACTTTCCGATGCAATCCTTAATAAGGATTATAAAGCTGTGTTTGACATTACTCAGATTCTTTATAATAACGGCTGGGACTTTCTTGATTTCATTGACGGACTCAATGAACACTTCAGAAACATTCTTACAGTAATCATAACACAAAAAACTTCCTTGATTGAATCAGCAGATGCTTATAAAAAGAAATATTCAGAATACATCGAATCGTTCTCAAAAGGCGATATGTTGAGAATACTTAATTTTCTTAATACTACCCGGCAGGAGATCAGATACTCACATAATCAGAGATTGAGAACAGAAATCATTCTCACTCATCTTATCGGGCTGGAAAAATCTCAAACGATTACTGAAATATTATCTGAGATTGATTCAGACAACAATTTGAAAAATAGTTCTAATAATATTTCTGAATCTCAAAAAAAAAACTCACTTAATCCAAAAATTCCATCACTGGAATTTAGTTATAAAGATAAAGTGAAAAACACCGGTAAAATCGATGTAAACTTGTCAACCCCAGCACGCGTATTAAGGACAAATGAAACTCCTCAGATAAATGATTTTGATGAAGCCCTGAAATTGTGGCAAAATTTGGTTGAGTCTGTTAAACAGGAACGAGCTTTACTTTTGGGCAGTTTTATTTCAACCCTGAACCTGATTGAGTATGACGGAAGAACCCTTGTGATTTCTGCCTTAACTGAAGAATCTGAACAGAATTTCAATCTTCACAGGGATTATATTGACAAGAAAGTTCATGATATATTTGGGAAAAAACTTAATCTTCAACTCGGGTTGAAGACTATACCGGATGTGCCCAATAAAAGCTTAAAAATGAAGAAAAGCAGCATTTCTGATCCTATCGAAAAAATCTTAATTCAGGATTTAGGCGCGGAAGAAATTACTTGAAATTAACTGTTTTGGCTCAACTCTACTAACCCGTAACTTCTTTGATTATTAGGGATTAATATATATTTTTGTTGCCTATGCAAAAAAAATTAATCGTTGCTATAGATGGTCCTGCCGGGTCAGGTAAAAGCACCACTGCAAAATTACTGGCTGCAAGATTAAATTATATATACATTGACACAGGAGCTATGTACAGAACGGTTACTCTTTTTGCAATAAGAAAAAATTTTCTTGGTAATGAAAAAGAAATAATAAATCTGGCATCTGAACTGGATATTGTTCTTGATTTTGTTGATGGTGAGACAAAAGTTACTGTTTCAGGCGAAGATTTATCAAAGGAGATACGGACTTTCAATGTTAATCAATCCGTTAGTGAAGTTAGTAAGATTGAAGGTGTAAGAAAAATCCTTGTTAAAAAGCAGCAGGAAATGGGTCGCAACGGCGGGGTTGTTATGGAAGGTAGAGATATTACTACTGTAGTATTTCCTGATGCAGATGTGAAAATTTTCCTTACTGCAGTAATTGATGAACGGGCTAAAAGAAGAGCCCTGGAATTCAAACAAAAAGGAAATGAACTTCCGGTTGACGAGGTAAAAGAAAATCTTGAAAAAAGAGATTTGATAGATTCTAACCGTGTCGTAAGTCCGTTAACACAATCCCCTGATTCAATCGTTGTTGATACATCGGATGTAAGTATTGAAGAACAGGTTAATATTATTATTAAACATGTAAAGAGCATAGCTCAGGAAAAAAACATAAAAGTTGAAATTAATTAAAGCCGGCTAATTTAATTTGTAAAATTAAACAGTTCTGTTTGAGTGACCTTTCCGGCTTAAGTCAGTTAAACAGTTAAATTACTTAAGGAGGACTAATGTCCGAAGAGATAAAAGAAACGAAAGTTTTTGCTCTGACACCCGATGATTTCGAAAAGGCAAAAGCCAAATTTAACGATGAGGAATACTCTCAGGAAGAGTTCATGTCACTGGCAAAACTTTACTCAGATTCCTTCAGAGATGTTAAAGAAGGTGAAATGATTAAAGGTAGAGTTGTCCGGGTTCAAGGTGATAATGTTATTATCGATGTTGGTTTCAAATCTGAAGGTTCAATTCCCAGAAGCGAATTTTTTGAAAATGCAGAACCAAAAATTGGACAGGAAATTGAAGTCGTTCTTGAAAGCGTTGAAGATCAGGATGGCAACCTTGTATTAAGTAAACAACGAGCCGACTTCCTGAGAATCTGGGAACGTGTTCTAAGAGCTTACGATACTGGTGAAATTATCCAGGGTAAAATTGTTAAGAGAATAAAAGGCGGAATGGTTGTTGACCTGCTTGGTATGGAAGCATTTCTGCCTGGTTCACAAATAGATATTCGCCCAATAAGAGATTTTGACGCATTTGTCGGTCAGACCATGGATTTTAAAGTGGTTAAGGTAAATGTGCCAACTGAAAATGTAGTCGTATCCCATAAAGTTCTTGTCGAAGAAGAAATTGCAGACCAGAGAGATGCCATTCTTGTGAGCCTTGAAAAAGGTCAGATACTTGAAGGTACAGTTAAAGCAATAACAGACTTTGGTGTTTTTGTCGACCTTGGTGGTGTTGATGGACTCATTCACATCACTGATCTCAGTTGGGGACGAATAAATCATCCGAATGAAGTTGTTAAACTCGATGAAACTATTAAAGTAGTTGTAACTGAATTTGACGAAGAGAAAAGAAGAATTTCTCTAAGTCTTAAAAAACTTCTCCCTCATCCGTGGGAAAATATTGATGAACGATTTAACATTGGTGATAAAGTTTCCGGTCGTGTTGTTTCACTAACAGATTACGGTGCATTTATCGAAATTGAAAAAGGTATAGAAGGACTTATTCATAATTCAGAAATGAGCTGGACTCAGCACATCAAACATCCTTCGCAGGTTGTTGCAATGGGACAGGTTGTTGAAGCCGTTATATTAAGTCTGGATAAAGAAGATAAGAAAATCTCTCTCGGAATTAAGCAGCTCGAACCAGATCCTTGGGAATCATTAATGGGTAAATACCCGGTAGGATCACAGCACGAAGGTGTTGCAAGAAATCTTACAAACTTTGGAGTATTTGTTGAACTTGAGCCCGGCGTTGACGGACTTGTTCATATTTCTGATCTTTCCTGGACAAAGAAAATCAGACACCCCGGTGAAGTTGTTAAAAAAGGCGAGAAGCTTGATGTAACAGTTCTTGGTGTTGATGTTGAGCAAAGGAAAATATCCCTTGGTCATAAACAGATAACTGAAAATCCATGGGATGTATTCGAAAGAACTTATTCAATCGGAACTATTACTGATGGTAAGGTTGTAAGAATAATTGAAAAAGGAATTATAACTGAATTGCCGGATAATGTTGATGGATTTGTTCCTGCAAATCAACTATCAACTAATAAAATAAAAAATCTTGCAAATCACTTCCCTATTGATTCTATTCTTCCATTAAAGGTTTTAGAATTTGATAAGGAAAATAAGAAAATCGTACTAAGCGCAATTGCAGCTCTTAAAGAAAAATCTGAACAGGAAATTCAGGATTATCTTGTTACTCATAAACTTGAACGGGTTTCTGTTGAGAGTGTTAAAACTGCTGAGATGGGCTCTATTGATCCATCGGAGTTTCCTATATTCGAAACTCCCGAGCCTGATCAAACCAGTCAGCAGCAGGAAGATAGTAAATAATATTTCTTATTAAACTGTTTCGGGTTGGCTAATTGTACTTTAACTTTTAGTCAACCCTTTTTAGTTTCTGATGTAATTATGCACAAAAAAGTCGCACTATATACTCTTGGATGTAAATTGAATTTTTCGGAAACATCTACTATTGGTAAAGAATTTTTATCAAAGGGATTTAAGATTGTAGACTTTAAAGACAAAGCAGATGTATTTGTATTTAATACCTGCACTGTAACAGAAAATGCTGAACGTGAATGCCGTCAGTTAGTAAGGCGTACACTCAGATCCAATCCGCAGGCTTTTATAATTGTAACAGGATGTTATGCTCAACTCCGACCTGAACAGATAGCAGAAATTGAAGGTGTGGACGCTGTGCTTGGCAGCAATGAAAAATTTAAGATATTTTCGCTTCTGGATGATTTCGATAAAAAGGAATTATCATGTATTTATGTTTCTCCTACTGAAGATTTGAGCAATCAATTTGGTATAGCATCCTCTTCTGATGCTGACTCACGAACACGTGCTTATTTTAAAATACAGGACGGATGTGATTATAAATGCTCATTTTGTACGATACCTCTTGCACGAGGATTAAGCAGGAGTATGGATCCCGAACTTGTTATATCCGAATTTAAAAAATTAATTGGACAGGGATATAAAGAAGTAATTCTTACAGGAGTTAATGTTGGAGATTATGGGAAATCGTTTGATTATAATTTATACGATCTGCTTAAAAGATTAATTTCTATAGATGGAAATTTCCGAATCAGGATTAGTTCCATAGAACCGAATTTATTAACTGATGAAATAATTAAACTTACTGCAATGAGCGAAAAACTTTGCAATCATTTTCATATACCCTTACAAAGCGGAAGTCCCTCCATACTGAAATTAATGCAGCGCAGATATACCGTTGAAGATTATCAGCGGGTTGTAAGCAAAGTAAAAGAAATAATCCCTGATGCCGGAATTGGAGTTGATGTAATTGTTGGTTTCCCCGGCGAATCTGAAGACAAATTTTTGGAGACTTATACTTACCTTCGTGATCTGCCGGTTACTTATCTTCATGTTTTCACTTATTCCGAAAGACCGGATACAAAAGCAGTTTCACTTCACGGGATAGTTAATCATTCCGAAAGGAAAAAAAGAAATACTATGCTCCGCATCCTTAGCGAGAAAAAAAGAAATTTATTTTATGAACAAATGACGGGTAAAGATCTGGAAGTTCTGTTCGAAGCTCAGCACATTGATTCAATGATGAAAGGCTTCTCATCAAACTATGTCAAAGTAGAACACAAGTTTGATCCGAACCTGGTTAATGAATTTTCCATTGTTCACATAACAAAAGTTAATGAGGTTATGTGTAAAGGTTATTTAAAAGAGATAAAAAAATCAGTTGCATCAGAGACAGCATAATTATAAAATTGAAATAAAAAATTTATGAAATATATCATTGTCTGCTTCACCCTTCTTTCAACAGCTATTTTTTCACAAACGGTATCAAACCAATCATTTTACGAGTTTAAACAATCAACTATTGAAAAGATTGAAGGTGATCAACCTGTCTCATCAAAAAATATGAGTTCCGATGTGAAATCCGGCAGAAAGAACACAGGGCTTGCCATTCTTTACTCTCTCCTTCTACCGGGAATGGGTGAGTTGTATGCTGAATCATACAGCAGTGGAATGTATTTTACAATTGCTGAAGGAGTACTTTGGGGTACTTATATTGGAATGAATACGTATGCTGGTTGGCAGGAAGACAGGTATAAAAGTTTTGCGGTTACAAAAGCGGGAATTATTGAAGCAGGAAAAGATAATGAGTTCTATTCAAGAATTGGTGTGTACTCTAATTTGGAACAATACAACAACGAAAAAGCACTTGAGAGAAATTTTGACCAGATGTATAATTCACAACAGTTTTATTGGAAATGGAACAGCACCGAAGAAAGAAGAACTTACCGCGATATGTGGCTTTCCAGTGAACAGACTAAGAATGATATAAGATTTGTTGTGGGTGCAATGATAATAAACAGGTTAGCAAGCGCCGTTAATGCAGTAAGAATGGTTTCAGCATATAATAGAAGACTGGAAGATCAAAGCTGGAATGTTTCTGTGGGATTGGTTAATTATCCAAATTTGCCAACCACACTAAATTTAAATTTCAATACAACATTTTAGTAAATAAAAAATTGTAATTATTTGATCAGCAGCATTTTTTTTGTAATTAAATAGTCACCTGCCTGCAGACTGTAATAGTAAACACCGCTGCTTAATCTGCTTCCATCAAATTCTTCAACATATTTACCTGCCGGTTTTAATTCATTAACAAGCGTGACAACTTCATTACCTAATGCATCATAAACTTTTAAAATGACAAAACTGAGATTTGATATCTGATAACCAATAATAGTCTGCGGATTAAACGGATTCGGATAATTCTGATATAATTCATATTCTATCGGAGTGAAGTTGACTTCAACTTCAATTGATTCAGAATAATTGAAGCTTCCGTCAAAATCAATCTGCTTTAAGCGGTAGCTATAAGCACCTGCAGAAATATTATTATCTATAAATGAATAAGCTTTGGATTCTGTAGTTGTGCCGTTGCCTTCAACATACCCAATGCGGCTCCAATTGCCGACCAAAGACTGGGGACCTGCCTGACCAGCAGGCAGGCTGTGGACTTGCCGTTCAACTTCAAATCCCATATTATTTGTCTCACTTGAAGTAATCCAATTCAAACTGATTGCATTATTATTCTGGTTTGCTGTGAATGAAATTAATTCCACAGGAACAATATCTTCTATAACTGCAATTGGAAATTTTGGTCCGAAATTCCACCTGTCCAATGAATCGGGAATACCATCAAAAACAAGACTAAGTCCGACAGAATAAATAGTATCGGTATCAGCGCTATCAGTAGCAGTATATTCAAATGGCCAGAAGATCGTGTCGGAAGTTGAAGGAAATACCAGCGGGAAAGCCTGGATTAACTCATTTGGAGTACGGTAATCCCATTTAGATAATGAATCAATAGTATTCATAATACCAAACCTTCCTGCAACATTATATCCTCCTGCTTCAGCAGGACCACCAGTAAGGAACATTTTGTATTGTCCGGTTTTGCCTGCAGCTAAAGTATCCGGACCTTCAATCCAAACAGAAACTTCGTAATCGCGTTCAAGTGAATGACATACGCAACCATTACCGTTCAGTTCTGTTCCGCCTAAAATTTCAGTAGGTGGATTATACAAACCTGAAAATGAAAGGGCAATAAATGATATAAAGAATGTAAATAATACTAAATAATAACGCATCTGAATTAATCTTGATTGTGTTCAATTGAATTGCGGGTGCAAGATAAAAAAAATCTTTTTATAATTACAAGCAGATATAACAGGGTGAATTGTTTCCTTGATCAAACAATAAAAAAAGATGAGTTGTTAACTCATCCTAATAAAAAAATATGAAAGATTAGCGAAGCAGAATCATCTTCTTAGTTTCAATATAATCACCCGCACGAAGTTGATAGTAATAAACACCGCTTGCTAATCCTGTTGCATTGAATTCAATTTTATAATTGCCGGAAGTTTTAAATTCATCAACAAGTGTAGTAACTTCTCTGCCAAGTACATCATAAACTTTTAATGTTAGCCAACCTTCAACCGGTGACTTCCAGCTTATTTTAGTACTTGGGTTAAATGGGTTGGGATAGTTTTGAAAAAGTAAAAAATCTATCAAAATAGTTGAATTGTCTTTATCCTCAACAGAAGTAACTCCGCCATTTATTGTTTTAATTATTGTACCATTTACACCAGCAGCCCAGCCAGTGCTGCCATTAACAAAACGAACAGACCTAAGAGTAGGTGCTCCACTCAATTGAGAATTCCAGTTTATACCGCCATCAGTAGTTTTTATAATAGTACCATCGGAGCCCGCAGCCCAACCTTTCAAATGATCTACAAAACTAACTGAATATAGTGAGTAGGTTGATTCGATGATCTGACTTGACCAGTTCAAGCCTCCATCTGTAGTCCTAAGAACAATAGCTGAGTAAAGATCATCATTCAGTCCAACAGACCATCCGTGGGTAGAGTCGATAAAGAAAACCGAATATAAGTCAAGATCTGAACCATAAACCTGGAAAAACCAATCCAAACCGCCGTTTGTAGTATTTAGGATTCCATAATTACCCACAACCCAGCCAACCAAGCTATCAATAAAATAAACTGATCTGAAATCGATCGGAAGATTTGAAAGATCCATCCAGTTTGTACCTCCATTAGTAGTTTTGTATATAATGCCCTGCTCTCCAACTATCCACCCTATATTATTATCTACAAAATATATTGAATTAAATGTATTCTGAATAACGAAAGAAATATTCGTCCAATTCATACCGTTGGTTGTTTTAGCATATGTTCCATTTTGCCCAACAGCCCAGGCTGTGTTATTGTCTCTTGAATATACTGACATTAAGTCCTTACCTGTACCCGTCGAGTGAGAAGTCCAATTTACACCTCCAGTACTGGTTCGCAGAATCATACCTGACTTACCGACTGCCCAACCATTATTTTCATTGTGAAAATAAATTGAATGAACATCATGCTGCTCTCCTCTAGAGATCTTTGACCAACTTGTACCACCAGAAGTTGTTTTTAAAATTATACCTGTTTCACCTACAATAAATCCGTTTGTACTGTTCGAAAAATGAATCGAGGCAAGCCATTTATCGGTATAAACTGTTTGAAGTGTCCAGTTTATACCACCATCATTAGTTTTAAGAAATGTACCATCCCAACCAACCGCAAAACCGGTATAAAGGTTTGTAAAGTAAATTGAAAAAAGAGAGTTATTTGTGCCACTATTTTGAAGGTTCCAATTTTCACCACCATTTGTCGTTTTATAAATTGTTCCGCCCGCACTAGCAAGCCACCCAATTTCATCGTTTATGAAATAAACTGAATTAAACCAATTACTTGTACCAATAGGACTATTTATCCAACTCTCACCACCATTTGTTGTTTTTAAAACAGCATTCATTCCTGCAATCCATCCAGTGCTGGAATCGGTAAAAAAAGCTGTTGTTAGCGTATAATCCATTGAGGTAAATTGATTTATCCAGTCAATTCCACCATTAGTTGTTTTGAAGATTGACCCCTCGCCAGCCACCCAACCTACATTGCTGTCAACAAAATGCACTGCTCTTAACGAGATATCTGAATCGAGTGAATGGTGAAACCAGTTTAATCCCCCGTTTGTGGTTCTTAGAATCGTACCCGACTTTCCAACAATCCATCCTTGGCTCTCATCAATGAAAATTATATCAAGCAACATTTTATTTGTACCACTCGTTTGCGCATTCCAAGTTAAACCATTATTTGAGGTTTTAATTATTATTCCATTATAGCCAATTGCCCAGCCATTATATTGGTCTATAAAAAAAACAGATGTTAAAGTACTTCCCTGAGGAAATGGATTCTGCCAGAACCAGCCTCCCTGCGATCTTATGTAATCTAAACTAGTAAAGATTAATAGGAATATTAAAAGTAATTTTCTCATACGGTATCCAGTCTGAATGTGAATAATAGTTATAATTTTTTGACTATCTTATTAATATCATTTTTTTAGTCTGTACATAACCTCCTATGCGAAGCTGGTAATAATAAACACCACTTGCTAAGGCACCAGCATTAAACTTTACTTTATGGCTGCCTGCAGGTTTGTATTCGTCTACTAATGTTGTTATTTCATTACCTAACACATCATACACCTTCAAGGTCACGGACAGGGCAAGCCCCGTCCCTACACTCGGTATATTGTAGTTTATTATTGTTGTTGGATTAAAAGGATTCGGATAATTCTGTGCCAACTCCAGGACAGCAGGAGAAACTATCTCAATTGATTCTGCAAGATTGAAATACTGAAATGTGCCATCAAAATCTATCTGCTTTAGTCTGTATTGATATGAACCTGCAGCTAAACCATTATCATTAAATGAATATTTTGTTATTTCAGTTGTTGTTCCTCGTCCTTCAACAAAACCAATTGAAAACCAATTTGGCAATTTTGAATCTTGTCTTTCAATCTCAAAACCATTGTTATTTAATTCTGATGAGGTTATCCAGTTTAATTTTACATTATTACTAATAATACTTGCTTTAAATGAACTCAGATCTACAGGAACCGGAACAAGTGGACGCATTCTTACGTTAAGTTCGTTAACAGAAAAGTATGTACTCAAAGTGATGTTTGATATGGTTGTATCATAATGTTCTGCGGCTTCAAATTTAAATGTATATGTACCGGGTGCAAGCATTCGTAAATAAAATCCTGTCGATGAATCAGACCATATCTGTGAGTTATCAACATCGTGACTTACAACTGTTACTTTAGCTTTTAACGGACGACTGATAGTATCAGTTATAATTCCTTTAACTCCATAGAGCACACTTTCCATATAGGTAAGAAATGAACGTTTATTATATTCCCAGTAATTAGGAAGTAATGAAGCAGATGGCATCTTAGTATTTGAAATTTCAATTGTTACTTCCCTACCCCATCTGTAATAATTTGTATAGTCCTGTCTTCCGCCTGAAATTACATACCAGGCACCGCCGTTCGTTGTACCATCATCAAAACCGCTCATATATCCAGAAGGACTGAACTGCTGGCAAGTATCAGCATATAAATGAGATATAAACTGGTACCAGGACTGATCTGCATGAACCTTGCTTCCTGAACCAACGTTTGACCAGCGGTCCCATGGATAATTCACAACTTCTGCACCGCCATGAAAATTAGCTATAAGTAAAAAGTTATTCGCTTCCTGAATATTCCTGAACACTGTTGTTTCAATCTGCTGATTTGTGTGAACTCCGTTTACAGGATCAGGAAAATTTCTATTCAGATCATAATTGTTAATGTTATATCTTGTTGCTCCGGAAACAGTATTATTACCTGACCTATATGTTCCATCAGGATTAGCAAGCGGATTTATCCATATTTCAGTATTGTTAATAAGATTGGTTATTCTCGGATCAGTACCGTAGCTCGTTAATAATGAATCAATCAATCTTAACATAAGTACATAGCCGGTGGTTTCATCGCCGTGCATTGTAGATGTGTACATAAACTGCGGTTCAGATTCTTTTTGACTTACATTATCTGAAATTTTTGCGAATAATATTTTTCTGCCCTGCACAGTATTACCAGCATCAATTACCTGGCAGATATCAGGAAAGTTAACTGCGAACTGGTACATCATATTAACATAAGCATCATAAGTCGGGTAAACATTCCAGTCATTAATCGATTCAAAATCGCTGCCCATTTCCGGTTCTATTAACCTTCCGGGATGAGTCAATACCTCGAATTTATAACCAAGTGAAAGAAATTCTTTAAACTCATTTTCATTTGCATAAGCAAAAACTTTATAACCTGATACATTATCTATCGAGATGATATTTGTTAAAGTATTTAATTCGCTTCGGTCAGAAATATTGAACGTAAAATATATTTCAGAATTGTCCTGAAAATATTTCATACCGAATTGCTGTGCAGAAATGGATGATATGAATTGAATATAAAAAATGAAGAAAAGAGTAATAAAAGAAGATTTCATAAAGACCCCTGGAAAAGAATATCAAATAGTAAAAAGAATATTTCTTAAGAAATATAGTTTAAAATTAAAAATAAATTTTCCCAATAGACAGAAATTTTAAAATAAAAAAGGGAGCGTATAGCTCCCTTTCAAACTAAATGTAATTGAAAGTTACTTCATCAACATTAATTTTTTCGTAGAAGTAAATTCGCCGCTTTGAATCTTGTAATAATATACACCGCTTGCAAGTCCCGATGCATCGAATACAAATTCATACTGACCGGCTTCCTGCTGTGCATTTACCAATGATTTAATTTCATTGCCAAGCACATCATACAGTTTTAAGTTAACAAATCCTGCTTCAGGAATTGAATAACTAATAATTGTAGACGGGTTGAATGGATTCGGATAGTTCTGCTCTAATGCATATTCCAGTGGAATTGAGACTTCAACTTCAACTTGTTGTGAATAAGCAAATGTACCATCGAAATCAACCTGTTTCAGACGGTATGAATATTGACCCAAACTAAGGCTTTTATCTGTGAAGGTATAATACTGAGTTTCAGTTGTAGTTCCTTTTCCCTCAATATAGCCGATTGTAACCCATTCTTCGCTGCCGCTGATATTCCGTTCTATCTGGAAGCCCTGGTTATTTACTTCTGTTGCTGTTGTCCAGTTAAGTATAACATTGTTTACATCGGCAATTGCATTAAATGAAACAAGTTCAACCGGAATAATATCTTCAACTTCAAGTTGAACAGTTCTTCTGTGAACAGGTGTTCCATTTGGACCTCTTCCGGTAACGGTAATTGTGTAGGTACCTTCAGGAATAAAATCTAAAGTACGAATACGCATCCTTGCAGAATCGGGATAAGTACTTAAAGTTTCACCATCAGGAAAATCTATTGTCAAGGTACCTGTTGATGGAGTTGGAGAAACTTCTGCTGTAAATGTAACCGTCTGATCATACAATTTAACTGCTGGAACACTTATATAATAAAATGTACTATCGAGATGATTATTTACATTTTGTAAATTAGGTCCGGCTTTCATTGCAAAATCAGGAAAGTAACCTACAAAACTTCCGAACTGACCATTGCGGAAATCTGTCCACATAGAAAGAGAAATATTATCAAGAGCGTAGATGGCATCATAATCACCCTGGTAACGTGGTGTGCCGCCGCCGCCGCAGGTTGTACAGTTAATTCTCATCTTCTGAGTTGATATTCTTTGATTAACTGCAAATGTGTCTCCGCCGTCATCAGAATAAGTAGCATAAATATAAGCACTGTCGCTTGTAGGTGTATCCCTGGTGTCCATCCATTTCATAAAAATTCTACCTGAAGTTTTATCAACCCAAACAGCGGGATGCCATTGATGATGATTTTGTGTATTTACATCATCGTTCACTGTACGTGCCGTTGACCATGTTACACCCTGATCGTCTGAGTATCTTAAGAATATATCGGGTTTATTACCATCGCCAGCAGGAAAGTTTGATGCATAAACCAGATATAATCTTCCTCTGTGAGGTCCATAGCTGTTATCAGCAGCTATAAAAGGATATGGTCGGGTTCTCATATTTTGTACTGAATTTCTTCCGCCTACATTTGTTCCAACATAATTAGAAAAAAATTGTGCGGATTGTGTTGTGAATGTTAAGCCGCCATCAGTAGAACGATAAAATGTATAAGTTGATGCAAATGCACTTCCGGAATTGGTTACAACATATACACATCCGCCTGGAATGTCACCACCAGCTGTATTAGGGCCAACTGCTACCATCATACCTGGAAGTACCTGTGTATTGAAAACTCTGGTCTGCGTAAACGTAGCGCCAAAATCTGTACTGCGTGTAAAGTTGCCGTTACCGCCACCGCCTGTGAATACACAATATATGTTGTTAGAGTATGGACCGGCAGATTGATCAGCAGCAATCCAGTTTTTATCTATACCATTTATAGCATGAACAGGAGTGCCCCATGTATTACCATTATCAGTTGATCTGATAACTCTACAGCCGGTAATTCCACCATACATGCTCATATAGTATAAATTTCCAAGACTATCATACGCAGTTACAGGATCACCGTTAACAGTAACACCAAAACTTGGTGTACTTGCCAGCCAGTCGTGACCATTATGGGTTCTCCAGGCACCGTTTATATTATATGCACCAAAATATTGTAAAGGATTATTCGGATTTTGCGAAAGGTGAGGTTCTGCAAAATTTGTTCCCAGGTTAAAGTCATCGAAACCTTCAGCATCGGTTATAACAGCATCCAGAAACTGTGGAACCATATCCTGGTAATACTCAATCGGAGCTCTATCATATAAGGGGTTATCGCCCTGTGGAAAAACTGATAAGTTAAAAAGAACTGCAATCACCCCTGTTAACAATACGAAACGGTAATTCGTAGTATTCATCTTACTCACTAAACCTCCGGGAATTTATTTGAATGAAATTATTGTGTCAATAATAGCAATTTAATTTTGTACGAAGCAAATTATTTCGGAATTAATTTAATAATTAATCCACACCGAATATTTTTTTAAACTCATCCGTATTATTCATCGACTCAATAATCCTGTTCTCATCATCCTGATTTCCGGCTGACTGAATTTC
>JAWOIK010000007.1:0-2970 GCA_046484705.1 Ignavibacteriaceae bacterium
CACTGCCGGAGCTAAAGAGGCTTTGTCATCAGTACCTGATGCCCTTACGTTGGTTAGTTTTTTTGTCCTGGTAACATTGATTGTCAGGTGATACAACATTCATATCCGAAGGATAATCAAGTTCGGTTATGTTTATAATTAAAGTAGATGTTGATGCGCATCCAAGGAGTATGAATCCAATTACTGTAAATACTATGTAATTAAAAATTTTCATTTCGTTCTCCTGATTCTAAATAAGTATTGGAGTATATTTTGTGTTAATAATATCGTTGTGATTAAGACCAATGCAGGAAGTATGAGTTTTATTTCTTTCATCGGAAGAATTAAATGTTGTTCCGTCTTTAAGATAAATAACCGTCATTGCTTCACGCATTTCATTAGTTTTATTGTCGCCTGCTCCGTGAAAAGTTAATCCGGAATGAAAAGTTGCATCACCTGCTTTTAACGGAACAAAAACTCTATCCATTTTTTTCAATACTTCCGGTTGATGAGGATTTTTGAATATGTCTACATATTCTTTCAATTCTACTTTATTTGTATGAGGATAAAAATACATGCTACCTTTTTCAATCGGTACATCATTTAGAGCAAGCCACATAGTAATTGTAAACTGGGGTTCATTGACAGGCCAGTAACTGCAATCCTGGTGAGCATCTGTAATTCTGCCGCCGGGTTCTTTAAATAATGCCTGGTCGTGCCATAGTCTTATATGATCTGCTTTTAAAAGATCTCTAGCAATACCGGCAAATCTTTTTGCGAAAACAAAATCCTTTACTGCCGGGTAATCCCAGCATAAGTATCCGCATTGAAGAAAGGACTGTTCGTACTGTGATTTTTCCTTCAGTTCACGCGCATCTTTACCTTTCCGGATTAAAACCGCTGATTGAATTACTTTTCTGATTTTTTCAATAAATTCTTCATCAACAACATTTTCAACTTTAACAAATCCGTTTTCGGTAAAATAATTTATATGTTCCTCAGTAACAGGGTACTGAGAATTGTAATATTGAACAATACTGTTTTCTGTTTTGGTATTGAGAATTTCAAGTGCGTCGGATTCTGTAAGTCCGTTAATCTTAAACATAAAAATCACCTAAATGCAAAATGACAAATTATTGATGAGTTAATTTACATTTTAAGCTATCATTGTTCAATCGTAATAAATTTTTATCCGCTCCGATATTTATATATTTTTCGGAAACTATTTATTGCTGTAATAACAGTTTCAATATTTATTACTAAATCCGAGCAGAATATGGAACATTACGGATTCTTATCACTTTTACCGCCAATTCTTGCAATACTTTTTGCCATAAAAACACGTCAGGTTTTTGTTTCACTGTTATTTGGAATCTGGCTCGGCTGGGTAATACTTAGCGGCGGCAATTTTATTGATGGAAGCAATGCAACAATCCAGGCCCTGGTTGATGTATTTAAAGACAGCGGAAATACACGTACTATAATGTTCAGTTGTCTGGTTGGAGCTTTGATAGCATTTATTCAACGATCGGGTGGTGTATCGGGATTTGTAAAAGTCATAAATAATTTTTTGGATCGGTTAGAACGAAAGAAAATTGGTAAAAGCAGAAAGACTGTTCAATTATTTGCCTGGGCAACGGGTACGGCAATTTTTGTTGAGTCAAGTATAAATGCTCTTACAGTTGGTGCTATATACAGACCGATTTTTGATAAGCTTAAAATACCTCGTGAAAAATTAGCATACATAGCTGACTCTATCTCAGCCCCTACCTGTATTTTAATTCCTTTAAATGCATGGGGAGCATATATAATGGGATTAATTGCAGCACAAGGTTTTGAAAATCCGCTGGGTGTTTTAGTAAAAGCTTTTCCATTCAACTTCTATCCTATGCTTGCTGTGGCAATGGTACTTTTTATTATTCTCAGTCAAAAAGATTTTGGACCAATGAAGAAAGCTGAGAAACGTGCAAAAGAGGAAGGCAAAGTTCTTCGTGACGGAGCGGTGCCTCTCATTTCTTCAGATGTTGTTGCAATGGAGAAAAAAGAGAATGTAAAAGAAAAGGCTATCAACATGATCATTCCAATTGCAGTGATGGTTGGAATGATGCCTCTTATGCTTCTTTATACAGGATGGAGTGGGGTTGAAAATATCTCATCATTTGAATGGTATGAACAAATATTTTTTGCAATTGGGAAAGGTTCAGGATCAACTGCTGTATTATATTCTGTTCTAACTGCTATTATTATTGGAAGTATTTTATATATGTCACAGAAAATTTTCACATTTGCTGAAACCATTGAATTAATATTTAAAGGGATAAGCGGATTAATTCCATTAGCATTGCTGATGATGCTTGCATTCGCCATAGGAACCGTTTGCCGTGAACTTGGAACCGGAATTTATACTGCAGAGCTTTCAAAAGAATGGCTGTCACCAAACTTTGTTCCGGTAATTATATTTCTTGTTGCATGCTTTATAGCATTTTCAACCGGAACATCATGGGGAACTTTCGCAATTATGCTTGCAATCGGAATTCCGATGGCTCAAACTCTTGACGCAAATGTTTATCTGACAATTGCCGCAGCTTTGGGTGGGGGAGTATTCGGCGATCACTGTTCTCCAATTTCCGATACAACAATTATTGCTTCAATGGCTTCAGCAAGTGATCATATAGATCACGTAAAAACGCAGCTTCCTTATGCGTTAATTGCCGGGGTAATTGCTGCTTTAATGTATTTGATTTTAGGAATTTTAATTCATTAATATTTATGGATTTCTCAATCTCTGCTTAGTTATTTGAGTTTATAATACAAGTAAAAATCTCTATTTTGCATTGGTCGAAATGCGTGCTGATTTAGAGATGCACCCTTCGACAGGCTCAGGGCGAACGGGAGTGGGGAGTGCACCCTTCGATCCTTCGACAGGCTCAGGGCGAGCGGGGGTGGGGGAAGGCACCTTTCGATCCTTCGGCAAGCTCAGGACAGGCTAAG
>JAWOIK010000037.1:0-22476 GCA_046484705.1 Ignavibacteriaceae bacterium
CATAAAACAATTCGTGATTCAGGATCTGTCAATAGAAGAAAATGTAATCAAGGCATACACAAATATTCGGCCAGACAAAGAAAAATATTTTTTCTTGTTTTCTACAATTGGCGGATTTCATGGCGGGGTTCCGCTTTGGGAAACAGATGTTAACGATTTCGATAAGATGATTAATATTAATCTCAAAACAAACTACTTAATTGCAAAACACTTTTCCGGACTTGTACAAAATTCTGCCGGAGGTTCTCTTTGTTTTACATCGGCTCATGTTGGCAGTCATCCGGAAAAAAATAAATCTGTATATGGAGCATCCAAAGCAGCATTATCTCATCTTGTAAAATCTCTTTCTGAAGAAGGGAAAAAATTAAAGCTTTCAGTTAATGCAATAGCACCTTATATAATTGATACAGAAGCAAACAGAAGCTGGATGAAAAAAGCAGATTATGACGACATGATGAAACCTGGCGAAATCGGGGAACTGGTCAACAGTATCTTTTATAACTTTAATTTCATTTCGGGCAATATTATTGAGTTAAAACTAAGATTTAATTTGTAAGTTTGTCTGTAGAATTGTTTAATTTATTTAATTTGAGGGTATTACTATTTTGTTGACTTTGAAATTTGGAATACTTATTGTAGTCACGTAATTTTGGTAAAATTCTTTGAAATTATTCTACTTAGAAAACAATATAATATATATTATCAGGAGGATATCTCACCATGGATCTATCAGGAATCATTGCCTCGATTTATAATGTAATCGCTCAAGCAACAAATGATGGCGGCGCATTAAATTATTTAACCGAGAAGTTTGAAGCTGGCGGCGGTTTTATGTGGCCGATCTTAGCTTGTCTGGTTTTAGGTTTAGCTTTTTCATTTGAAAGATTATGGACATTAACACGCGCAAGAACAAACACTAAACAATTTATTATTAAGGTTAAAAAAGCATTGGATGAAGGCGGTGTTGAGGCTGCTAAAAAAGTCTGCCAGAATACACGCGGACCAATAGCTTCGGTTTTTTATGCCGGATTGCTGCGTGCAGATGAAGGTCTTGAAGCTGCTGAAAAAGCTATTATTGCTTATGGCGGTATTGAAATGGGCTTTCTTGAAAGAGGACTCATCTGGGTATCCACATTTATTACTGTTGCACCGATGCTTGGTTTTACAGGAACTGTTCAGGGTATGATCCAGGCTTTTGATGCTATTAAAGAAGCTGCACAGATTTCTCCTGCAGTTGTTGCCGGTGGTATTTCTGTTGCACTTTTAACAACACTATTCGGTCTTGTAGTTGCTATTATACTTCAATTCTTTTATAACTATTTTGTTTCCAGAATTGACAGACTGGTTGGAGATATGGAAGAAAGTTCTATCGAACTGATTGATGCTTTGTATGAATTAAAACATCGGAAAGCTTAATCTGTTCTTAATTTCAGACTGTATTAAGAAATTTTATAAGAAAGATATTTGGCAATGATTAAAAAGAAAAAAATAGCTGAAGCTTCAATCCCTACAGCCTCTATGGCTGATATAGCCTTTCTGCTTCTGTTATTCTTCCTTGTTTCTACTGTTATTGATGTGGATACAGGTATTGGTTTAACCTTACCTGAGTATGTTCCGCCGGAAGAGCAGGAACAGGTTAAAGTTGACCCGGATCGTATGGCTGCAGTATTAATAAATGAAAACGGCGATGTACTAATTGACGGAGAATTCGTATCAGTATTTCAGATTAAAAACAATCTAAAACCGAGAATAACATCTAAAATTGATCTGCCTCTGAATAAGAAACTTATTGTTTCACTCAAAACAGACAGAAAAACTGTCTACCATGTTTATATCAGTGCACTTGATCAGATTAAGCTTTCATTCTTTGAAGTTAGGGATGAATTTGCAAATTCCAGGTTTGGGAAAAAATATGATGACCTGATGGCTGATCAGCAAACCGAGGTAAGAAATGCTGTACCAATTATTATATCTCTGGCAGAGCCTGAAATAATAAGCAAATAAGGAATTTTGGAGAAACCATGAAATTTGAAAAAAAACGAGCAGGTGTTAAACAGGAAATACCTACTGCTTCTATGCCCGATATAGTTTTTATGCTTTTGCTTTTCTTTATGGTCACTACCACTTTGAGGGAAGTTGATGTACTGGTTGACTTTAAACTTCCTGAAGCTGAAGCAATTGAGAAAATTGAAAACAAAAGATTAATTTCATATATCTGGGTAGGAAAAGAAAAGCGAATCCAGATTAATGATAGTATAGTTAAACTTGAGGATGTTCGTCCAATTATGCATGGCAAAAGCCAGGTATTACCCAATATAATTGTATCTCTAAGAATTGATCAAGGTTCTGATATGGGAATGGTAACAGATATCCAGCAGGAGTTAAGAAAAGCATACTGCCTTAGAATTAACTATTCAGCTAATATCAAAATATGATTCAGTAATTTTTTATTATTCAATTTAAGGCAGGTTTGTTATTATAAACCTGCCTTTTCAGTTTAAGAGGGCTTTAATATGAATTTAAAAGATAAAATAAATACGGATCTAAAAGAGGCAATGAAGTCTGGAGATAAAATAAGACTTCAGACTATCCGCTCAATTCGTGCATTGATACTTGAATTTGAAAAAAGCGGAAGTGGTAAAGAATTAACTCCCGAGGAGGAAGTTAATATGTTGTCTACTGCCGCTAAAAAAAGAAAGGAATCGATAGATATGTTCAGAAAAGCCGGGAGAGAGGAACTTGCCGCTCAGGAGGAATCAGAACTCGGTATTATAATGTCGTATCTTCCTAAACAACTGAATGAAGAAGAGATTCTATCGGAAGTGAAAAATATTGCTGCTTCACTTGGTGTAACCTCTAAAGAAGGATTTGCAAAACTGATGCCTGCTGTAATGAAAGAATTAAAGGGCAGAGTTGATGGAAAAATAGTTAAAAGTATTGTTGAAAAGTTTTTGAGCTGAAATTGAATACAATTGACATAATAATTTTAATTACTCTTGCTATTGGTTTTATACTTGGCTTTAAGGATGGCTTCATACGAAAATTAATCGGAATACTTGGATTAATTGTAGCAGTTCTGGTAACCGCTTTGTTTTCGGGGAGACTTGGTATAGTTATAGAAAATATATTCGGTATTGAATTATATTTGTCCGAAATAATTGCCGGAATAATTTTATTCCTTGGATCGGTATTAATCTTCGCGATAATAAAAAGAGTAGTACATCCATCAGATAAAATCAATAATCTGATTAACCAGCTTGTGGGCGGTGCTGTTGGAGTTATTCAATTACTGTTTTTTTTAAGTGCTGTATTATTACTGCTTAATATATTCAACGTACCGGATAAGAAGGCTCAGGAATCATCTTTACTTTACAGTAACACCTATAATATTATTCCATTCACCATTAATTATCTTAAAGACTATACACCGAGTACGGAAGAAATAATTAAAAATTATATTAATCAAAAAGATTCAATCTAATGATTACCGCGGCAGCTTCAGAGAAGCTCGAATTCAATAAAATATTAAAACATCTCGTATCATTCGCCTCGACAGAAAAGGGAAAAGAACTTCTTTTAAATTTAGCTCCATCACCGGAGTATGGAGTTATCTATGAAGAAGGTATGATTGTTGATGAAGCAAAAAATATTCTTATTAATATTACTAATCCTCCGCTTGATTATCTCCCGTCACTTGATGAATCGTTATCTCAAAGCCGGATTGAAGGAGCATTAATAAGCAGTAAGCGTATATTAGATATTCTTAATCTTGCAAAAACTTCCCGGGTAATGCTTCAATTTATTAAATCTAATAAGGAAACATCACCGCTTCTGAATAAATGTTCACAAGGTCTGTTCAGTGATAAATTGTTTGAGCATCAGATTCAGAAAATCATTAATGAACAGGGTGAAGTGAAAGAAAATGCCAGCAAACAACTTTCAGAAATCAGAAGAGATATAAGAAATAAAAAGGATGACCTTGTAAAATCCATCAACAGAATTATAAAAAATTTAAGAGACGATGATTTTGTAAGGGAAGAATATCTTACTTTGCGCGATGGCAGAATGGTTATACCGGTAAAAGTTGAGCATAAAAGACATCTGCGCGGTTTTATTCATTCGGAATCTTCGACAGGTCAAACAGTTTATATAGAACCTGAAGAAACTTTAGAATTAAATAATGATATTGTTTCTCTATCCTTCGCTGAAAGACGTGAAATTGAGCGACTTTTGAAAGAACTTACAAAATTGATCGGTCAACATGCCAATGATCTTAAATTAGCTTTAGACAAAATTTCTTACATCGATTCAGTTTTTGCAAGAGCAAAATACTCACTGGAAATAATCGGTTCCTTTCCTCAAATCAACCAGTCAGAAAGTATTTCTATAAGTGATGCAAGGCATCCTTTACTCATTAAAAAAATCGGTAGAAGGGAAACCGTTCCGCTTGATTTTAAACTTGATGATACAAGTGTAATAATTATAACTGGTCCGAATGCAGGGGGAAAAACAGTAGTGCTTAAAACGATAGGTTTACTCTCACTTATGCTCCAATCAGGAATTCATATTCCTGTGTCCCCTGATTCAAACTTTCATATATTTAATAAAATTCTGCTTGATATCGGTGATGAACAATCTATAGAAGATGATCTTTCAACATTCAGTTCCCATCTGAAAAACCTGAAGAGTATTCTTGAAGATGCCGATGAAAAATCGCTAATACTTCTGGATGAAATCGGTACCGGCACTGATCCAACAGAAGGCTCTGCATTAGCCGCTGCAATTCTGAAAAAGTTATTAGAGAAAAAGTCACTGGTATATGCCTCCACACATCACGGAAGTTTGAAGTTATTTGCTTACAGTTTTGAAGGAATGCAGAATGCTGCTATGCAGTTTGATCATGAACGGTTGACGCCTACCTATAAATTTGTATTAGGAGTACCGGGTTCAAGTTATGCTTTTGAAATTGCAGGAAGACTGGGATTTGAAGAGGATCTTTTAACTGAAGCAAAAAATAACATCGAATCCGATAAACATAAATTGGAGGAATTCCTTTCAGAAATTGAACTTAAGTCTAATAGTCTGAATAAGAAACTAGCAGAACTTGAGATCGAGAACAGCCGGTTAAAGGGTTTATCAAGTCTCTATAAAAATAATATTGATACGCTTAAAGCAGAGAAAAAAGAAATACTTAAAAAGACCAAATCCGATGCTGAATACTATCTAATGGATATTAATAAAAAGATTGAAAAATTAATTAAAGAAATTAAAGAATCGGGAGCAGCAAAGGATGTCATCAAAGAATCAAGAAAGGAAATAGAAGAAATTAAAGAATCAGTGAAGGACATAATATCCCCTGAATATGTTCCTGATTCGGAAGACTATCAATTTGATATCGGAAGTTATGCTGCTTTAAAGGATTCACATACATCGGGACAAATTATAGAACTAAATAAAGATAAAAACAGAGCAACAATTCAAACCGGTACATTAAAAATGCAGGTTGATCTTAGTAACCTTATACCGGCTAACAGACAAAAACATAGTGAAACAAGAAGTAATTATGATTATTTTATAGCAGCTGATTCAAATTACAGAATTGATATAAGAGGTGACCGTGCAGAAGAAGCTGAATACAAAGTAATTAAATTTATAGATGAGGCTTATCAGTCGAATTTAGGCAGAGTAGAAATATTGCATGGTAAAGGGACCGGTGCTCTGAAAAAAACAGTTAAAGAATTATTAAGAAATCACGATAAAGTGAAATCATTTTATTTCGCTCCGTTAGAACAAGGCGGTGAAGGAATAACTATTGCAGAAATATCCTGAGGTTTGATTGTTTAAAAAAATACTCATAGCCAACAGAGGAGAAATTGCACTTCGGATTATCAGAGCAT
Source organism: Ignavibacteriaceae bacterium (assembly GCA_046484705.1). Taxonomy (GTDB): domain Bacteria; phylum Bacteroidota; class Ignavibacteria; order Ignavibacteriales; family Ignavibacteriaceae; genus JAGXRK01. The sequence continues at coordinate 5,898 of JAWOIK010000037.1, forward strand.
GCAAAGATCTGAATATAAAATCTGCGGCAATTTACTCTGAAGCAGACAAAAAATCCTTACACACACGTTTTGCCGATGAAGCTTATTTAATCGGAGCTCCTCCGTCCGATCAATCATACCTGAATAGTAAAAAAATAATAAAACTTGCAAAGAAAATTAAAGCCGATGCAATCCATCCAGGTTACGGTTTCTTTTCTGAAAATCCTGATTTTATAAGCGAAGTTGAAAAAGCCGGAATTGTTTTTATCGGACCTTCCTCAAAATCAGTTAAAATGATGGGCAGTAAAACTGCTGCACGCCTGCTTATGCAAAAGCACGGTGTCCCGATAGTTCCTGGCTCAACTAAACCCATAAAAAATCTTAATGAAGGAAAAAGAATTGCAAATGAAACAGGTTATCCGGTTTTATTAAAAGCTTCTGCTGGGGGGGGTGGTAAGGGAATGAGAAAAATACTTAATGAGAGTGAATTCGAAACAGCATTCGAATCCACCAAAAGAGAAGCATTAAAAGCCTTTGCAGATGATTCGGTGTATATCGAAAAATTTATTGAGAACCCGAAGCACATTGAAGTGCAGATAATTGCAGACAAATTCGGAAATTACAGACATTTATTTGAACGCGAATGTTCCATACAGCGAAGACATCAAAAAATAATTGAGGAATCACCTTCATCAATTCCGGATGAAAAGACACGACAGAAAATTACAGAGGCAGCTATTAATGCAGCTAAAGCCTGCAACTATTACAATGCCGGAACAATAGAATTTCTTATGGATAATAATAATGAATTCTATTTTCTTGAAATGAACACCAGGCTTCAGGTTGAGCATCCGGTTACAGAACTTATAACAGGAATCGATCTGCTAGCAGAACAGATTTCTATTGCTGCAGGAAATAAAATTTCATTCGATCAGAAACAGATATGTATAAATGGACATGCCATTGAATGCAGAATATATGCAGAAGATTCCGTTAATGGTTTTTTGCCTTCTACCGGGATCATTTCTCACTATCACCAGCCATCGGGTCCGGGTGTAAGAGTAGATTCAGGTTTTAATTCCGGTTCAGAAATATCAATCTATTATGATCCGATGATATCTAAATTGATCACCTGGGGTAATAACCGTAAAGAAGCTATAAGAAAAATGAACAGGGCACTATCAGAATATTATATCTCCGGATTAACAACGAATATTCAATTTTTAAATACGATTATACAGCATAAAGATTTTCAAAGCAGCAATTATAATATAAATTTTATCGATGATAATATTGATAACCTGATTGCTCGAATGATATCAACTGAGAATGTTCAGGATGAAGAAGCTGCTGCAGTATTTTCTGCATTATTGAAATTCGAACATATTTCAAATGGAATTTCCAAACAAAAATCCAACAGTAATAATTGGGAAACATTGATGTATGAGTGAGTTCGTTACAACTGTTAACAATAAAAAGCGTAGAATAAAAATAATTGATGATGAAACATTGTTAATAGATAGCAAAAAGTTTAATTTTGAATTGATGAAATTATCAAATGGAATCAGCATTCTTAGAATTGATAATAGAGTCTTTGAAGTGTCCGCTGAATCAACTAATGAGGGAACGTTCAATCTGTTTATAGAAGGCAGGATTTTTGAAACTATAAGCAGAACGTCATTAGAAGAAAAAGCATCCAACCTTCTTGAAAAAGCTGTAGCCTTACACACACACAGAGTTGTGGTTAAAGCTCCAATGCCCGGAATGATTTTGAAAATTAAAAAGAAAACAGGGGACTCTATTAAAAAAGGAGAGTCAGTTATCATTCTTGAAGCCATGAAAATGGAAAATGAAATTAAAGCTCCTGTTTCAGGAACAATAACTGAATTAAATGTATTTGAAACTCATAAGGTAGACAAGAATTCTTTTTTATTTTCGATCGAATAAAATTTATTAACCATTTAACAACTTTATATACTGCGGAGGTAAATTGAAAAAATTATTACTTACCATTTCAGTGGCTTTATTCGCATATTCAGTTACGGTATATGCGGGAGGATTCCAGCAAAATCAACACGGTGCAAGAGCTAAAGCTTTAGGCGGGGCATTTACTGCTCTCGCTAACGATCCCTCAGCTATTTACTGGAATGGTGCCGGGTTGACTCAGTTAAAGGGTACACATATAATGTTAGGAACACACCTTTTAACACCGTCATCGACATTCAGGGGAATTGCCCCGGATAAATCTTATTCTTATATGGAAACACAACTTTTCACTCCATCTCATTTTTTTGGTTCACATAATTTTGATAACGGGTTGGCAATTGGGTTGGGTTTTACAACTCCATATGGCTCTGGAACAAAATGGAATGAAGACTGGGTTGGAAGATATATTACTACCGAAACAAAACTCCAGACATTCATACTGATGCCCACAATTGCGTATGAGTTTACGGAAGGTTTATCGGTAAGTGCTTCGTTTGTGTATAGTTTTGCAAATGTATTAATTGAAAGAATGATTCCTCAGTATCCATTTGACGGGGATGCAAAGATATCTCTAGATGGTGATGATACCTTTGCATTTGGATATAATTTTGGATTGTTGTACAAACCTCTTGATTGGCTGTCAATTGGCGGTTCATTTAGGAGTGAAGTTGAGTACGGTTTTGAAGGAACCGCAACCACAACTGCTTCTCCTCAGCTTATAGACAGGTTTCCGAAAGGTGATATAACTGCGACTCTTATTACTCCGATGAATATTGTTGGCGGAATTGCGGTTAACGTTACAGATAGGTTCAGTCTTAGCGCTGATTATCAATGGGTAGGCTGGTCAAGTTATGATTCACTTGCTGTTCAGTTTGCTGATTATGATGATGTATCAAGTCCCCGTGAATATGAGGACTCATATATTGTCAGATTTGGTGGAGAATATCTAATCGTTGATGAGTTTGCTGTGATGGCAGGAATATACTATGACAATATTCCTGTTAAATCAGACAGGTTAAATCCTTCATTACCGGATGCGAACAGATTAGGTTATAGCTTAGGTTTTACTGCTCATCTTACAAATAGTTTTTCTGTAACGGGTTCATTTCTATATGTACAGGGAGAACAAACAACAGTAACTGAATCAAAAGAAAATGCATATCCTGTTTCCGGCAGAGACTTTTTTGTTCCTTTCAATGGTACTTATAATTCCAATGCAAAAATTATATCAATGAGTTTACAATACGATTTTTAGAAGGAGAAATTATAAATGAAAATGTTTAAATATTTAATTATTCCGGCGGCACTGGCTGTATTATTTCTTGCAGGGTGCGAGGATCGCTCAGACATTTCCGGCGTAGATCCGATCGTAAATGGGAAAAGCGGTGACGCCGACCTGACAAGGTTTGTCGTAATTGGAAATAGTCTGGCAGCAGGTTATCAATCAGGAGCTTTATTTGAAAGTGCACAACAATACAGTTTTGGAAATCTTATTGCCAAACAGGTGAATACTAAATTTGAGATGCCTTTATATTCAGATCCTGGTTCAGGAGGCAGAATGGAAATACAGGCATTAACTGCTACAGGTGCAGTTATAGTGAACAATCCCAATACAGGATCTCCACTTAATTTAAATTACCCTGCGCCTTACAACAATCTTGGTGTACCGGGAGCTTTAACTTATGATGTTTTCTTTGCGACAAATTCTACTAATTGCGCATCTGCACTTTTTGCAAATTCACCAAATCCATTTTTCGATCTTGTATTAAGGAATCAAGGCACCACACAGTTAGAGCAGGCTTTATTACAATCACCCACATTTGCAATTTTATGGATTGGAAATAATGATGTTCTCGGTTACGCAACAAGCGGTGGAGTTTCTCCTGCTGCCCCTACTGATGTTGCAATATTCACAACCCTATATGGTGGTATTTCTCAACAGTTAGCAGCATCAGGTGCCAAGGTAGTTGTTGCAAATATTCCAAATGTTACAACAATTCCATTTTTAACTACTGTTGGACCAGTCATTTCACAATCTGTCCCGTGGTGGCAGGTTGCACAATTAGGTGTTCCCGGATTGGTTTATCAAAAATCGGGTGAAACAATTGGCACAGGTGTGGCCGATTCGTTATCACTGCTAACCGGTTCTGCATTAGTTTCATTAAGAGGCAGCGCATATGCTTCAATAATTGGTCAGCCTACCGGTAAATTTTATAGAGATCTTGGTGTTCCTCAGTTGCCCGCAGGCATTGACACAACCAAACCATTCGGGTTCCATCCGCAAAATCCATGGCCGAATGCATTTATCCTTGATCCTGATGAAATTAGTATTGCTCAGCAAACCACAACTGCATATAATGCTGCAATTCAAAATATGGCAAATAATTTTGGATTTGGTGTTGTGAATATTTTCAACCTATTCAACTCAGTACGCCAATCAGATTTTACCGGTGGATATAGAGTTGATGGAATAACCTTCAGAACTTCTTATATTACAGGCGGGTTGTTTAGTCTGGACGGTGTACATCCTACCAGTCAGGGTCATGCACTTATAGCAAATGAATTTATAAAAGTAATTAATTCGAAGTTCAATGCAAGTATTCCAGCAATAAACGTTGCCACTATTCCGCCAAGTCTTCAGTTTACAGGTAAAATTTTTGGTAAGAGCGGATATCCGCAATTTCCAGTGAATGCTTTCGATCGTTTATTATATTAGTAATTAAAGAATATTAATACAAAGGGATGGTTTTTGCCATCCCTTTTTTTTATGCATTCTTTTTATGATTTTTACATCACAAATCTTAAAGAGGAAAAAAATGAAATCAATACTTTATTATCCGGTATTTCTTATAGCTGCATTAATTTTAATAGCCTCATGCACGCCTGCGGAGGAGACAACCAAAAAAGAAGAAGTGTATATTTTTGATGAAGTTCCGGCAGAAAATACAATAACACCTCCTGTAACAGGTGAATATCCAACTTTAGCAGAAACATATTATGTTGTGCAAATTGGTGCATTTACCACAATGGACCGGGCTGAAACATTTGTTGAGAAAAGCAGGCAGCAGTTGTTAAATGAGATAAGCATCAGTTATAGCGAACGAGTTAATCTGTATGTTGTTCAGATTGTACCATTTTATAAATCAAGGCAGGAAGCAGAAATAGTCAGAGATAATATCAGGCAGATGTCTGATTTTAACGATGCCTGGATAGTAACAGTGAACAAGTAATTATTGTTTTCATGTTCTTCTTTTAATTAATTTTTATTAACTTTCTCATAAATCAATATTCAAACAACCAATCTTGGAGGCAGCTATGGCATTTTCATTAAACAGAATCATGCTGATAGGAAATCTGGGCAGGGATGCCGAAACCAGGTTCACAGCTGATAATAATCTTGCAATTACAAATTTTTCCGTAGCAACAACATACAGTTATAAAGGAAAAAATGGAGACTGGGTAAATGAAACTACCTGGCACAGGGTAACAGCGTTTAATCTTTCCGATTTTATGAAAGAAAATCTTAAAAAAGGAAAAAAAGTTTATGTTGAAGGAAGATTAACAACCAACGATTATACAGATAAGGATGGTGTTAAAAGATATTCTACCGAAGTGCGTGCAGAGAGGATTATTCCTCTTGAGGGATCAGCGGCAGGAGGACGGGAAGAAGATATGGGCAGTAATACGGAATCCGCCGAGGCACCACAGGTTCAGGAAAATGATGACTTGCCATTTTAGTTAAGAATTTTACAACAGCGCGGGATAAATTTTTTATTTGGATTTTGATTGGATTTTAAAACCCGGAATGTTACTGATACTTCTTTTGGGCTCTGCTTTTTTTTCAGGCTCAGAGGTTGCATTGTTCTCCCTGGATAAAAAGAAGGTTGAAAAAAATTTCCGTACAAATAAAATCCTACAACGTTACTTATTGAATTTAATTAATTTCCCGCGAAGACTTTTAGTTACGGTTTTAATTGGTAATACGGTTGTTAATGTGGCAGCTTCAATTGTTGCAGTTTTTATTGCTTTTGATGCTGCCAGCTATTTTTTAATATCTCCGGAACTTACCCTAGCAATTCAAATTATTATACTTACCATACTTGTTTTGATATTTGGAGAACTTTTTCCGAAGATAGCCGCAAACCGGAACCCGGTGCTCTTTTCAAAGATCGTATGCATCCCAATGTATTTTTTTAGTCTTGTTATTTTTCCAGTAGCTGAATTTATTACAGAGATAATAAGATTATCGGTTTCAAAATTGAAAATAGATAAGTCCAAGTCAGCTATCTCAGGTGATGAAATAGCACATCTTTCTTCAATTAGCCATGAGAAGGGTAAACTTGAGGAAAAAGAGCATAATCTGATAAATAGCCTTGTCAATTTTGGTTCTGTTACTGTTGAAGAAATAATGATACCCAGGGTTGATATGGTCACTGTTCCGACCAGAGTTAATTACGAAGAATTACTTAAAATTATTACTCAGTCAGGTCACAGCAGGATCCCCGTTTATAAAAACAACCTTGATGAAATAGTCGGTGTAATATATGCCAAAGATCTGTTGCCTTATTCAAGACAGCCCGGGTTAAGAGAACATCTTTCGTTAAAAAAAATATCACGTAAACCACTGTTCATACCTGAAACAAAATTGATAAGTGAGCTTCTCAATGATTTCCAGGAAAAAAAAATGCATCTTGCTATTGTTGTGGATGAATATGGAGGAACTTCCGGACTAGTTACACTTGAAGATATAATTGAAGAAGTTGTTGGTGAGATTTGGGATGAGTATGACAGAGCTGAAAACCCGGTGATGAATGCAGGAGAAAATAAATGGTTAGTTTTGGGTAAATCGCCGATTGATATTGTTAATGAACTCACCGGAAGTAATATACGCGATGAAGAAGATGATTTCGATACTTTGGGAGGTTTTGTGTTAAATCAGGCAGGCAGTATCCCATCTGAAAATTTTGAATTCATTCACAGAGGATTCAAATATATTGTTAAAGAAGTTCAACAGAAACGGATTAAAAAAATTCTCATAGAAAAAATTAAATGATTTTTGCAGAATGAAAAAAGGCTGCTTCATAAAATCTATTATAATATTAACTATTTTTGTAGGCGCAATATCTTATATTGTGCAATATAAACTGGATGATTGGATATTGAATCCGGCTAAGAAAATATTTATACCGGTTATAGAAAACAGTATGAAGGAAAAGTATGAGTTTATTTACGATTCACCGGAGAAGGATTCTTTAATAAGTTTTATAAGTTCTTTTATTGAAAACACCGATTTACTTGAAGAAGCAGATTCTCTGAAAATTAAGTTATGGAGTAATATAAATCTGATTGCTGTGGACAGCATAGTAACAAAAGAAGAACTGGATTATTTATACAATTTGCTAGAGATTGAAAATGAAAGATGAAAGAAAAACCGAGATAAGAGTAGGAATTACTGTTGTCCTTGGTTTGATAATACTTCTGTGGATTCTTGGCTGGGCTAAAAACTTTACCTTAAGTTCAACAGACAGAGACATTAATATTAAATTCAAAAATGTTGCCGGTTTGGAAGTTGGTGATAATGCTACAGTTAATGGTGTAAGAAAAGGCTTTGTAAAAAATATGCAGATTGAGAGTGATGAAGTTCTGGTAACAATATCAATTGACGGTGATACCGACTTAAGAGAAGATGCCAGGTTTACCTTAAATATGCTGGATCTTATGGGCGGAAAGAGGGTTGAAATCTATCCTGGTCTGTCAGAGAAAAAGCTGGATCCAAATAAAATTTACACTGGTAATTTCCTTTCAGATATCCCGTCAGTAATGGCTGTATTCGGTTCTGTTGAAGAGGATCTGATTGCTATGCTTAAAGATATCAGAATAACTCTTTCATCTATGAATAAATATCTAACAGATGAAAAAATGGAATCGGATGTTAAAACCTCTCTATCCAATTTGTCCGAAGTCAGCAGAAAATTAAATCTTTTGATTGATGAAAACAGGGAGGATATTAGAACACTTACACAAAGTACCGCTGAATTAACTACAGGAGCAATAAACTTCCTTGATTCAAATAAAGTACTTATTAGTGAATCAATCCAGAAATTAAGCGATGTTTTAAAACAAACGGATGAACTTATCACAAAGATCAATAAAGTAGCTGATGAAACTCTGCAACAGGAGAACAACCTCGGAAAGTTATTATATGATGAAAACATGATGAATGAAATCAGGTCTTCCATTGAGCAGCTAAATAAACTTACAACTATTCTTGTTGAACAGCTTCAGGGGAAAGGAATTAATGTTGATGCGAACATTTTTTAGTTCATTTATTGTATTTATATTTTTCTATACAGTTATAGTATTCGCCCAGGTACCGGGACCAATAGCCGGTAAAAACGGAATGGTGGTTTCTGCAAGTGAAATTGCTTCAAAGGTTGGAGTAGAAATCTTGAAAAACGGCGGAAATGCAGTTGATGCTGCCGTTGCTGTCGGATTTGCATTAGCTGTAACACATCCATCAGCGGGAAACCTTGGCGGCGGTGGATTCATGGTTATCAGGTTGAACAATGGTTTAACGACTTCCATTGATTACAGGGAAACAGCTCCTGATGCGGCTCATCCTGATCTGTTTCTTGATGAAGATAAAAATCCTGTTCCCGATATGAGTTCAACTGGAGTTACATCAACAGGTGTGCCTGGTAGTGTTGCAGGACTGATCTATGCATTAAATAAATACGGAACTATGAAGCTTGAGACAGTCATCCAGCCTGCAATTGATATTGCCTACAATGGTTTTGAACTTGACTACAGATTAACTAATTCAATCAATTATACTTTGGAAGAATTCAAAAAGTATCCGTCTTCATATAAGATATTTTCAAAAGATGGAGAGTCATTCAAAGCCGGCGATATATTCGTCCAGAAAGATCTTGCTAATACTTTATCGCTTATAAAATACTTTGGCACAGATGGTTTTTATAAAGGTGAAGTTGCGGACTTATTCGTTAAACAAGTTTCAGAAAGTGGTGGATGGATTACTCATAAAGACCTTGAAAACTATAAACCTGTCGAACGGAAACCGGTCTCAGGCAGCTTTCGTGGTAATGATATCATTTCAATGGGCCCACCCAGTGCCGGAGGTATTGTGCTTATCCAGATATTAAACATTTTAGAGAATTATAATTTCGGCAGGGAAGAATGGGGCAGCAGCGGATATATTCATAAACTTGTGGAAGCAATGAAATATGCATATGCCGATCGTTCAAAACATATTGGTGATCCGGATTTTTATGATGTTCCGCAGGATAAATTGTTATCTAAAGAATATGCCAAAGAAATATTCGACAAAATTAATGATATCGCTACTCCATCCGAATTAATATTTCCAACCGATCTTTTATCTGTAAATGAAAGTGAAGAAACAACGCATTATTCAGTTGTTGATAAATTTGGGAATGCTGTCAGTACCACAACAACTATAAATTCAGGTTATGGATCCAAAGTAGTGGTAGAGGGTGCAGGTTTTTTACTCAATAATGAAATGGATGATTTCAGTATTCAGCCAGGCGTTCCAAACCAGTTTGGATTAACAGGCGGTGAAGCAAATAAAATTGAACCGAATAAAAGAATGGTAAGTTCAATGACTCCGACTATTATTTTAAAAGACAACGAGCCGTATTTAATTGTTGGTTCTCCCGGCGGTTCTACTATTATGACTGTAGTACTGCAGGTTATCCTTAATGTTCTTGAGTTTGAAATGAATATTCAGCAAGCAAATGATCTTCCAAGATTCCATCACCAATGGCTGCCTGACAGAATTTACTTTGAACCATTCGGTTTAGCTGAAGATGTTAAAAATAATTTGATAGGTCGTGGTCATTTCATTGGCTTTGAAAGAGTGCTTGGAAGAATGGATGCGATTTTAATAGATAAGAAAAATGGAATTTATTATGGAGCTACCGATAGACGAGGGTATGGTGCTGCTGTTGGATATTGAAATCTTTGCTATCTCAATAACTATTAAAGCTAAAGCATAAGATATGATTCTTGGTGTTGGAATTGATATAATAGAGATTGACCGGATTAAAGAAAGTATAGATCGTTTCGGTGATCACTTTCTTAATAAAATTTATACTCCGGTTGAACTTGAATATTGTTTAAGCAAACACAACAAATACCAGCACTTTGCTGCTCGTTTTGCCGCTAAGGAGGCAATATATAAAGCTCTTTCCGATGAATGGGGAAAAGATATTAGCTGGCATGATATGGAAATTATGAACAAACCAAATGGTTTACCGATTGTAAAATTATCCGGTAATCTCGCAGAGTTTTCAAATAAAGATAAGGATATAAAAATTTCAATGAGCCATTCAGACAATTATGTGGCTTGTGTGGCTATAGTTTATAAACTTCAGTAATAACATTTCTCCAATTCTACCCTAAAATTCGTTTTGTAAAATATATTGCTTCTTAGTAGTTTTACCTGACTTAATAAAAGGAAGTATGGTTCCAGGCTGGTATAAATATTTTAATTACGGCTCTATTATAGTTGTTGCCGTACTGTTATTGCTTATGTTAACCGAAACGGTTCCGAAGGAATCTTTTTTCGAACTGCTTATTTTCGCAATAATTCTGTTGTTATTAAGAGTTGTATTCAGAGTTTATTTTGTTATTCAATCAAGAAAAATTAAAAAGGAATAAGTCTTCGAACGCTCGCATCATTACAATGGGAAACTGAATGCTAAAGTTCTGGTATTAAATCAGAGCTATGAACCCCTTTCTGTCTGCAATATTAAAAAAGCTTTTCTGTTAATCTATCTTGGCAAAGCAGAACTGATCATTAATGATGATAGAAAATCAATTCGTACGATCCGTAAAAGCTATCCCTGGCCAAGTGTTATAAGAATTGCAAAGTATGTAAATGTTCCATACAAAAAAGTTGTGCTTACCAGACGTAATATATTAAGAAGAGATGGTTATAAATGCGCATATTGCGGACGAGGCGATCTTCCTTTAACCGTTGACCATATCATCCCAAGGGCAAGAGGAGGCGATGATGTCTGGGAAAACCTTATTAGCGCCTGTACAAAGTGCAACAATAAAAAAGGGGACCGTACACCGGATGAGGCAAGGATGGCATTAATTTATCGACCGTTTAAACCCAATCATGTAATGTTTATCAAAAATGTAGTTGGTAAACTTGATGATAAATGGAAACCATATCTTTATCTGACATAATCTCTTATCAGGTTTATTACATCCTTTATTATTATCTTTCGCTCACATTTTTTAAAAATTAATTCAGAAACATGCAGAAAAAAAGAATTCTAAGCGGAATGAGACCAACCGGTAAATTGCATATTGGTCATTACGTCGGTGCACTTGAAAACTGGGTGAAATTACAGGACGAATATCAGAATTTTCATCTTATTGCGGATTATCATGTACTTACTACAGATTTAAATACTAAAGATGTTTACACTAATTCTATTGAGATGCTCATTGATTGGTTAGCTTCGGATTTAGATCCTGCAAAAAGTCCGATGTTCAGGCAGTCACAAATAAAAGAGCACACAGAGTTAGCATTGATTTTAGGAATGCTTATTACTGTGAACAGGCTTGAAAGAAATCCAACTCTTAAGGACCAGGTAAGGGATTTAAAGATTGATAATGTTATTTACGGACATCTAGGTTATCCTGTTTTGCAGGCTGCAGACATTCTTCTATATAAAGGCAATTACGTCCCTGTGGGTGAAGACCAGGTTCCGCACATAGAAATTTCAAGAGAGATTGCCAGAAAATTTAACAATCAGTACGGTATCACTTTCCCTGAACCGGAACCATTGCTGACCAACTTCGCAAGACTGCAGGGATTAGACGGAAGTGCAAAGATGAGTAAGTCACTTAACAATTCTATTCTTCTTTCAGACAATCCTGAAATTGTTAAAGCGAAAATGAAAAAAGCTGTTACTGATCCAAATAAAATTAAAAAAGGTGATCCGGGTAATCCTCACATATGTCTTGTATTTTCATATCATAATAAATTCAATAAATCTGAAGTTCCTGAAATCGAGGCCGGCTGTAAAAGTGGTGAATTAGGTTGTTTTGATTGCAAAATGAGATGTGCTGCCAAAATTTCCGAAGTACTTGCCCCTATCATTGAAAAAAGAAATTATTATGAAAATAATATTAAAGTTGTTGAAGATATTTTAGCGGATGGAGAATCAAGAGCAAAAAATATTGCTGTTCAAACGATGAGTGAAGTCCGGGAGAATATGAAATTTGGATAATATCTATAAAATAAAGTTAGACCATTTTGAGGGACCGCTGGATCTTTTGTTATTCTTTATTAAACGTGATGAGCTGAATATATATGACATTCCCATTTCGAAGATTACAAAAGATTTTCTTGAATATGTAAATTTTATAAAATTAATGGACCTTGAAATTGCCGGCGATTTTATTTTAATGGCATCTACTCTTATGCATATAAAAGTTCGTATGCTTTTACCGCGTGAGATAGATGAAAAAGGTGAAGAAATTGATCCAAGGGCTGATCTGATAAAAGCATTGCTTGAATATAAAAAATATAAAGAGGTAGCTGAGGAATTATTGTTCTTCGAAGCTAACCAGAGAAAAATCTCATTTCGTGGAAACACAGAAGCCGACTTAAAGGAAGCACCGCCTGAGTTTGAAACTTTGCTTAAGAATATTTCTATTTATGATCTTGCAAAAAGTTTTAAAAATGTAATCCAGGGTATAAAAGAAAAACCTGTACATGAAATTAAAAAAATAAATATTTCTATTGACGAGCAGATAGCATTAATCATGGATAAAGTAGTAAGCATGAATGAAATACATTTTCTCTCGCTGGTACATGGAATGCGCGAGCGGATAAGAATTGTAATTACTTTTATTGCTCTTCTGGAGCTTGTGAAAATGCACAAAGTCGGCATTAAAACGTCTGAAAAATTTAATGATTTTGTAATTTATGCAATAACAAATGGATAATATTTATACAAACATAGTTGAAGCACTCATATTCTCATCAGATGAACCTTTGTCACACAATGAAATAATCCGTGCAATAAAGGGACTGGATGGCGAGGAAATCGAGATCACACAAGATGAAATCGAATCAACTGTAAAAAAACTGAATGAAAAATACGATAGTGCTGAAATTCCATTTAGAATTCTTAAAGTAGCAAATGGTTATTTATTTGCGACACGTGAAGAATACGCTAAGTACATTGGATTTCTCTCCTCAGAAAAAACAAAAAGACGGCTAAGCCAGGCTGCACTTGAAACTCTTGCTATAATTGCATACAAACAACCTGTAACCAAACCGGAATTGGAAACCATTCGCGGTGTAAACTCAGATTATATTTTAAATACTCTTCTTGAGAAAAAATTAATTACTATTACCGGTCGTGCTGAAACTATTGGCAGACCTCTTCTTTACGGGACCACTGATGAATTTCTGAAATACTTCGGATTGTATAATCTTAGCGATCTGCCGAAGCCGAGAGAGATTGAAGAGATCATGCAGGATGATGATTTTATAGAACAAAAAAATAAGATTATGATGAATCAGATTGAAGAAACTATTGAAAGTGAACTTAAACCGGATGAAGAAAATAATGATACGACTGAATAAATTTATTGCAGAGTCCGGTATATCTTCCAGAAGAAAAGCCGAACAATATATTCTGGAAGGACGGGTGACAGTTAATAATAAAAATGTAACCGATCTTGGTTTCAAAGTTAATCCTGATGAAGACGAAGTTTGTTTAGATGGTGAAAGGATAAAACCCGAAAAGTATGTTTATTATCTCTTGAATAAACCAAAAGGTGTGGTTACAACCACCGATGATGAAAAAAACCGGACGACCGTGGTTGATCTGATCAAGTCGAATAAAAAAATATTTCCCGTTGGAAGACTTGATTATAATACCACCGGTGTGTTAATTATTACAAACGATGGAAATTTTACTAATTATTTAACACATCCAAAAAACAAAATATTAAGGGTGTATGAGGTTCAGTTAGACAGAAACCTTGAGGATGAAAGCAAAGCTTCTCTTTTAAAAGGTGTTTATATCGAAGGTGAAAAAGGAGTTTTTTCCGAAATAAAGTTTCCTAAAATAAAGGATAGGAAAAAACTGATTGTAACATGTACCGAAGGCAGAAACAGGTTTGTTAAAAGAATGTTCGCTGCTTTGGGTTATACTGTCGTTGCTCTGAACAGACTAAGCTTCGCCGGTCTTGAAGCAGATATTCCTCCCGGAAAATTCCGTAAACTAAGTCCCGCAGAAATAAATAAATTGTATAAAAATAATGCTAAATAAAATTTTAATTATAACAACTACTTTCTTTTCAGTTAATTTGTTTTCACAGGATTCCTTAGAAGTAATTAAAGCTGATTCACTAGGATTTTATACTTCTTCCACATTACCTGAATTCTGGGAACAGATGGATGATATTTTTAATGACCCTACTTTCAATAATGCGCATTGGGGAGTTGTAATACAATCCCTAGAAACAGGTGAATATTTTTATAAACGTAATGAGGATAAATTTTTTGTACCAGCCTCAAATATGAAATTATTTACAACTTCTGCGGCACTATTACTTCTGGGTGAAGATTATAAATACACAACTAATATTTTTACCGATGGAAGAATCGACGGATCAATACTTGATGGAAACCTGATTATACAGGGCAGCGGTGATCCTACGGTGTCAGGAAGATTTTATGGCGATAACGTATACGCCGTCTATTCCAGATGGGCTGATTCCTTAATTGTTATGGGAATTGATGAAATAAGAGGAAATATAATTGGTGATGACAATTTATTTGATGATTTAGGACTTGGAAAAGGCTGGTCGTGGGATTATGAAAGCAATTGGTTTGCCGCACAATCCAGTGCAATTTCACTTAATGATAATTGTGTGGATATAATACTCAAGTATGATAGACCAGGGAATAAGCTTAATCTTTACCTGTATCCGAATACAGATTATGTAGTTATTAACAACCAGCTAAAACTAGTGTCAGAAGATTCACTGACAGACGTTAATGCGTATAGGGAAAGAGGAAGTAATGTAATTACTCTCTATGGCACGTATAGCAGAAAGATTGATTCGCTTAAAACCTATGTAACAGTGAATAACCCGACACAATATTCTATGGTGGTATTGCACAAAGTTTTAACTCAAAAAGGTATAACTGTAAGCGGTTATCCTATCGATATTGATGAATATACCGATGTTCTTGATTACAACAGTCTGCATTTTTTATTTAATCATTATTCACCGGATCTTAGAGAAATTGTTAAAGTGATTAATAAAGGGAGTCATAATTTTTATGCTGAACAGCTGCTGAAAACTATTGGATTAGAAATAGAGGGATTCGGATCTGTTGAGAACGGTGTAGAATCAAGCAGGGAAATATTCAAGGAAATAGGGTTAAACCCGGAAAACATTGTGCAGGTAGATGGTAGCGGTTTATCTCATCAGAATATGACTACGCCCAGACAGATAACTACACTTCTTAAATATCTTTATGGCAGTAAATATTTTGCATCATTTTATAATTCTTTACCTATTTCCGGTGTGGATGGAACTCTTGGTACAAGAATGAAAAATACACGTGCTCAAAATATGGTGAGAGCAAAAACCGGATATATAAGATCTGCAAGAAGCTTATCCGGATATACAAAAACAGGCGATAATGAACCAATTGTATTTTCTATGATATGTAATAATTTTAATGTCCCGGTTAAACTTGCAGAAAATATACAGGATTTAGTCTGTCTTAGACTAATAAATTTTAAAAGAAAATAAAGCGGAGTTAAAGTGGAGAACACTATACAGGAAAATTATAATGATCTTGTTAAAAGAAGATATCAGGAACTGGATGAACTGAAAGCTAAGGGTTTTGAAACATTTGCGTATTCTTTCGAGGTTGATTCCACTTCAGAAGATATAATTCAAAATTATAAAGAGGGTGAAGAGAAAAATGTTAAAATAGCCGGAAGGATCATGGCTATCCGAAGAATGGGAAAAGCCTCTTTTGCTCACATTATGGATAATAAAGGCAGAATACAAATCTACCTGAAGAAAGACGAAATTGGTGATGTGTATGATGCATTTAAGCTGCTTGATATCGGTGATATAATTGGTGTTGAAGGATTTGTATTCAAAACAAAAACAGGTGAAATATCGGTTCATACAAGAAGCATGAAATTGCTTTCTAAATCCCTTAAACCACTGCCTGTAGCGAAGGAAGTTGTTGATGAGCATGGTAATAAAATAGTTTTTGATCAGTTTGCAGATAAAGAATTAAGATACCGCCAAAGGTATGTTGATCTTATAGTTAACCCTGACATTAAAAAAGTATTTGTTAAAAGAAGCAAAATAGTTTCTGCAATAAGAAAATATCTTGACTCTAAAGGATATCTTGAAGTGGAAACACCCATTTTACAACCTCTGTACGGAGGTGCCGCAGCAAGACCATTTGTCACACATCATAATACACTCGATATAGATCTTTACTTAAGAATTGCCGATGAACTATATCTGAAAAGATTAATCGTAGGCGGATTTGATGGTG
>JAWOIK010000045.1:0-3195 GCA_046484705.1 Ignavibacteriaceae bacterium
GCCAATGCTTCTCCGGCTGCTGACACCCTTCCTCCTCTTTATGTTCTTAACACAAAAGCATGAAAGTAATCCGGTAACTAGCGAAATTATAGTTATTATTCCAAGAGCAGTATTGTTAATCAAATACATTAAATCATCCTGCCGGTTAATTGATGTGATAATTAAAAATACGATCACCCCAATAGATATTACTACTGAGATGCCCGTGATAATCACAAACTTATTAATCGTTTGTTTGGCTTTTGATTTCAGTAACAAATTTAACTCTTCCATCGATTTCTGATTGGTTTCAGTATCAATGGTTTTCCAGATTTTTTGTAATTCATTGTTTTCCATGGCTTTATTATTTTAAATTCTGTTTCAGGATTTCTTTGGCCCGATTGATTCTCACACCCACATTTGACTTTGATATACCCATTATTTCAGCTATTTCATCGTAACTCTTTTCTTCCAAATAAAGCAGCATGATTGATTTATCGACTTCATTTAGATTATAGATTGCATTTAAAAGCATTTGCAGAGATTCATTCATTGAAATATCATCGATTATATCTGACTTATCGGGTATTTCAGGGATAATTTCCCTGTAGTCGATTCGCGACACTTTTTTTACTCTTGAAATTGACGTATTTATGGAAACAGCATAAATCCATGAACCTATACTATTTCTATTTTTGATTTGCGGAAACGATTTCCATAGCTGATAAATGATTTCCTGAAGATTATCTTCCCTGTCGGATTTGTTTTTGAAGTAAACCAAACTGACTTTGTATAATATCCCCTGATATTTTGAGAGTACTTCAAGAAACTCCTCTTTTGTCGATTTCATAAATGAGTTGTTTCTTATAAAGTATCGTTTGACAAAAATTTCTTACATAAAAAACAGAAAACAATTGTAATATGCGATTTCCTGTCGAAAAGCACCAAGGCTTATGCGGGGCAGAAAGCTTCAAATAACCACTAAACCCCCAATATTTCGTTCTATTTGTTATCAGATTTCATTTTCCTTGTAAAAAAATATACCGATAAAAA
Source organism: Ignavibacteriaceae bacterium (assembly GCA_046484705.1). Classification (GTDB taxonomy): domain Bacteria; phylum Bacteroidota; class Ignavibacteria; order Ignavibacteriales; family Ignavibacteriaceae; genus JAGXRK01. The sequence goes on from JAWOIK010000045.1 coordinate 1,033, forward strand.
GAAAAATAGTATGGCATAACCAGTAACTATTACCAAATGAATCCAAATATTATCCTGTCTCCCAGACAATATGATTCTCGAAAACTCTATTGCATGAGAAAAAGGCAATATCACCGTAATGCTTTTAATAGTTTCGCCGAGGATATTTAAATCCATCCATGCTCCACCAAGTAGTGCACTCGCAATTATGTAAATATTTCCAATAGCCATAATTTGGGTTTCATTACACACAACTCCCAGGAAAATTCCAATAAATACTGAAAACAATATGTAAGGAATGAATGAAACCAGCGTATAAACTATTTTCATTGACACAGGTAGTCCAACAAATACACCAACTATTAAACAAGCAATACCAATAATCAGCGAAAATGGTAAAAGCGGGATGGAATATCCAATTATAAAATCTTTCGGTTTAAGTGGTGAGATAAAAAGTCTGGTTAAAAATGATGTGCTTTTATCTTTTGCAATTAATAGTCCTAAAAACATAGTAATAAACGTAAAACCAAATATGGATATTCCGGGGACGATGCTTACAGGTTTAAAAACTTCTACGGGAACATTTTTTGATATTGTTGAAAACAATAAAATAAAGAAAACCGGTAATAAAACACCTAAAATTAACGACAATGGGTCTCTTAGTATTTCTTTAAAATTCCGTTTGGCAAAATAAACATATTTCATCTTATTTTCTCCTTCTCATTAAGTAATACAAATGCATCCTCCAGCTTTTTACTATTCGTTTGAATGAGGATTTCTGCAACAGTTCCAATTGCTTTGATTCTTCCTCTTTGTATAATTGCCACTCTGTCCGAAAGAGCTTCTGCTTCTTCCAGGTAATGTGTTGTCAGGATAATTGTGGTTTTTCCTTTAAGTTTTTTAATGTTACCCCATAGTTCTCTGCGAGCGATTACATCCAATCCCAATGTGGGTTCGTCAAGAAATAATATTTCAGGTTCAGTGATTAATGCCATTGCAATACTTAAACGTCGTTGCATTCCTCCGGAAAGTAATTTGGCTTTTTTCTTGCGAACTTCAGAAAGATTAAACAACATTATCATCTCCTGTACTTTGCGTGAATTTTCATTTTTTGGAATGCCATATATACCCGCCATCATTTCAAGATTTTCCTGAACATTCAGGTTTCGCGCAATTGCAGTTTCTTGAGGGGAAACATTTATCCTTTGCTTAATGTATTGAGAATCTTTGATTAAATCCTTGTTGAATATTTTAGCATTGCCACTTGAAGGATGAATCAGACAAGAAAGCATTTTAATAGTAGTAGTCTTCCCTGCCCCATTTAATCCAAGAAGTGAGAACAGTTCTCCCTGTTCAATTGATAGATTTAAATCATCAACTGCGACAAAGTCTCCAAATTTTTTAGTCAAATGTTTTGTTTCTATCATAATCGCTTGATTTTTAGGTCTCCTAATATACACAACGTTCCGCAATTTTGATTATTTATCTGTTTATAAGTGCTAGGAAATGCTCAAAAATATACGAATAATTTCTGTTTTGAAATTTTAAAATTTCAGGAGTTAGCTTTAATTCATGTTTTGGTCTTTAATTGTGCCGAATAACTATTTAAAAGTCATTTCTCATCTAAAATCCTTACTTCTGTTCTTCTGTTCTTTTGTCTCCCTTCAGGGGTGCTGTTAGTATCAATCGGGTGATTTTCTCCATAACCTGTTGATACAATTCTATTCGGGGATATTCCTTTTGAAACTAAATAATTTTTAACTGTTTCTGCTCTTGCTTCTGATAATTTAAGATTCGATTCATCATCTCCAATATTATCCGTATGCCCCCCTATTTCGATAATAATATCATTTTTTAGTTTCATAAATTCCAATAAATCCTCAAGTTCTTCAAATGAGCTTTTTATTAAGGTTGATTTTCCTGATTCAAAATGAACATTATCCAGCGTATAAGTTCTTGCTGGTTCAAATTGAATAGTAACCTGCATTGGACCAAAATATTCTCCTTCATTTAACTCAGGTATTGTGAATTTACTGTATTCCTCAGTTTTGCCAATACTTTTAATTTTTATGAGATATGTTTCGTTTACTTTTAACTGAATTTCAAATTTACCTTCTGTGTTACTTATTCCCTGATATGTCTCCTGCGTATTTAGCCCTTCAAAAATTATTAGTTCTCCTTTTC
>JAWOIK010000079.1:0-3844 GCA_046484705.1 Ignavibacteriaceae bacterium
TGCCCAGGCCCAGCTTCACGTAGGGAGAGACCTTGCCCAGGTCGAAGCGGTAGCCGGCGAAAAATTCCAGCCCGGTCACCTTCAGGTTCGTCTCCTCCTCGCCGGCGGACATCTCACCGGAAAAGAGATGGCGGAAGTTCTGACCAAATCACTTGGTGAAGAAGTAACATATGATCCTCTTTCATTTGATGCATACCGGGGATTAGGTTTTCCAGGTGCTGACGATGTTGGTAATATGTTCCAGTTTAAACACGACTTTGAAAAAGATTTCTGTGGAGCAAGAAGTCTTGAGTTTTCAAAGTCCCTCAATCCTTCGTTAAAAAGTTTTGATGAATGGCTGAAAGAAAATGCATCTAAGATTCCGTTGGGTAATTAATCTGTAAAAATATTTTCTTCATGGAGTTAAAAGCCAGGTTAGTTAAGCCTGGCTTTTTTCAGGTATCATAACAATAGAATTGATGTCCCCGCAAATATTCCCTAAGTTTACATCAGGTAATTAAATTGTTATGAACATTCCTTTTACAGTTGAACAATTTCTTGATGTGTTCGGTAGTTACAATACTTCCGTGTCACCAATTCAAATTCTTTTTATTCTTCTTGCCCTTATTATAATTTTTCTTGCTGTTAAAAAACGCAATTACTCTGATAAAGTGATTTCCGGTATACTGTCTTTCTTTTGGCTATGGATCGGTGTGGTGTATCATCTGATATTCTTTAGCGGGATAAATCCTGCAGCATACGCGTTCGGGGCTATAAATATTACACAGGCAATTCTTTTTTTTGTTTATGGAATTGTAAGAAAGGATCTTACGTTCGGGTTTAAAAGTAATGTTGCGGGAATTACCGGGATAGTCTTCATCGTTTACGCTCTTATAATTTATCCCTTGCTCGGAATACAGTTTGGACATATTTATCCGAGAACCCCAACCTTTGGATTACCCTGCCCAACCACCATTTTCACTTTTGGTATATTATTGTGGACGAGAAAAAAAGTTAGCCCAGTTATAATAGGTATTCCTCTTCTCTGGTCAATCGTTGGTTTCACTGCCGCTTTAAGTCTTGGTATTTACCAGGACTTCGGATTGCTCGCTGCAGGATTGCTTGGTTCAGCTTTAATTATCCTGAAAAATAACAAGCCTTCAACCTGAGGGATGTGGGGACATCTAATTTTTTATTTTGTCCCGCAACAAAACACTCACCGGAAAATTCTATCCGTTTACCGAATAATATTTGGCAGTTAAAACTTTTCAAACTAAGTTTTGAATCAAAATTATCTTCATAAAGAAATTATTACCCTAAATGAAAATTATTTTTACACTGTTATTTTTTCTTGCCGTTTCATATTCAATTACAGCACAGACAAAGCTTTCCGGAAAAATCACTGATAATAAAAATCAACCATTACCCGGAGCTAACGTTTATCTTCAGGATACTTACGACGGCACCTCCTCCGATATTGACGGAAGCTTTTCCTTTTCAACCGATGAAGAGGGGGCGGGTGTACTTGTTATAAGTTTTGTAGGCTTTAAAACACTCACCAAGGATGTTGCTCTTGATGGAATCGATAAGTTTTTTGAATTTATTTTAGAGGAAGAATCGGCTGAGCTTGGTGCAGTGGTTATTTCCGCCGGAACTTTTGAAGCAAGTGATGAAAATAAGGCGGTTATATTACGTCCGCTGGATATCGTAACCACCGCAGGCGCGAGTGCGGATATTTATGGTGCTCTTCAAACCCTGCCTGGCACCACGCCAATTGGTGAAGCAGAGGGGTTGTTTGTCCGCGGCGGTTCGGCATCTGAAACACGAACAATTATCGATGAGATGGCTGTTCAGAATCCTTTTTATACAAGTGTACCGGATATTCCATCACGAGGAAGATTTTCTCCATTCTTGTTTAAAGGAACTGTATTCAGTACAGGAGGATACTCGGCCCAATACGGACAGGCTCTTTCATCGGTGCTAGTCCTTAAAACTCAGGATCTTCCGCTCAAAACACAAAGTGCGTTGAGCATTATGGCGGTTGGACTTGGCGGTTCTCATGTTCAGAGATGGGAAAACACTTCTCTGGCTTTTGAAGGCGGGTATTATAATCTTTCTCCATACTTCGATATTCAAAAACAGAGAACCGATTGGAATAAAGCTCCCGAAAGTGTTGAGGGTTCGCTTAACTTCAGACATAAAATTTCTGAAACCGGAATATTAAAAGCTTTTACATCTTACAGCTATGGCGATCTCTCGCTTTACACTCGCAATCTTGATAATCTTTCACAAAAGGATTATTTCAGGACAAAGGGGGGTAACTTTTTTTTGAATACCAATCTTCGTGAAATTCTTTGGGATGATTGGGCGGTATTTGCCGGTTATTCATTCAGTCTTGATGAAGATGATTTTGATATTGATGTAAATAAAGTAATGCGGGAAGATCTTTTTCATTCCGGTAAGTTCACAGTGCAAAAAAATCTTTTCTCAAACTCGTTTATCTCTTTCGGTGGAGAAGCACAGAACCTGAATCATTCAACCGGGTTTAATGAATTAAGTGCAGGCATAAATGAAACGTATCTGGCCGGATATCTGGAAACGGATGTTTTCTTTACAAATGATTTTGCGGCTCGTTTGGGCATAAGAAGCGAGTATTCTAAACTGCTTAATAAAACTAACCTTGCCCCCAGGGCTTCTTTTGCTTACAGACTTGGAATTTACGATCAGCTAAATTTTGCTTATGGTCAATTCTATCAAACTCCGGGACAGGATTTTCTTTTACAAACTACAAACTTCGAATATGAAAAAGCAGATCATTACATACTTAATTACCAATACCTCGGAACAGCCAGAACTTTTAGGATAGAAGTCTACTATAAAGATTATAACAGGCTTACGAAAGGAACTGTTTTTACTCATCCTTATTTTAATCTTCCGCAAGTACCGTTCAGCAATGATGGAAAAGGATACGCAAAAGGAATTGATGTTTTCTGGCGGGATAAAGAAACGTTTAAATACACAGATTACTGGGTTTCTTATTCATATCTTGATACAAAACGTGAGTTCAGAAATTATCCCTCGATTGCCGCCCCAACTTTCGCATCTCCGCACACCTTTTCAGTGGTGGCAAAACATTGGATTCCGTCGATAATGTCAATGGTTGGATTAACTTATACTTTTGCAAAAGGGCGTCCATATTTTAACCCAAACAATCCTGATTTCCTTGGTGACAGAGCAAAAGATTATCAGAACCTGAGTTTGGGCGTTAGTTATTTAACCAGTCTGTTTAATAGCTTTACAATTGTATTCTTTTCGGTTGATAACTTGCTTGGATACAACAATATTTACGGATATAATTATTCTTCCGATGGAACTGTGCGGGCACCTGTTTTAGCTCCGGCGCTTCGTACCGCATTTATAGGAATGTTTATTTCACTTGGCGAATCTAATCCATATTAACATAATGAGGAATATATGAAAACGCTGTTATCAATTCTAGTTACTTTTCTTATTATAGGCAGTATTTATGCTGATGATAAATATGAGTCTGCTATGAAATCCAATCTTGAAAAAATCGGATCGGCACAAACATCCAACGACTATATTAAAATAGCAAACAACTTTGAACGAATTGCACTTGCAGAAAAAGACAAATGGCTGCCTTATTATTATTCATCTTTTTGTTATGTGCTTGCGAGCTATGCCGACACATCAGGCACGAGAAAAGATATTTATCTTGACAAAGCCAATGCTTTTCTACAATCCGCAGATTCACTCGAGCCAAACAATTCCGAGATATATACTTTAAAAGGTATGCTTGCCCAGGCACGAATGCAGATTGATCCAATGAATAGGTGGATGAAAT
>JAWOIK010000109.1:0-3127 GCA_046484705.1 Ignavibacteriaceae bacterium
TAAAAGAAGAACTGGATAAGATCAGAATATTTTGCGGTAAAATGAATTTTGACCCGGTCATTCTCCCAAATCTTCCACAGTACGAAAGAGAAATTTTCAATTTACTTCAGGATAATTCATTATACATTCTTCTTGATAATATTCTATCATCACCCGGTAAGCGGGAAAGTGTTTATAACGAATATCAATTCAATATAAAACCGGCAACCGATAACCAGCCTTACTATTCTCAATTCCTGTTGTGGAAAAGTATTCCCCTCCTTGCTGATTTATTTGGTAATCAGTCTGTAGCTTTTTTTGAAGTTGGCTATCTTCTATTATATATAACATTTATTCAGATCATTATTCTGGCTTTTCTTTTTATAATTGTTCCGCTTTTCAGAATTGGTTTTAAAGGGGGTAATAAAATCCGGACATTACTATATTTCAGCGGCTTAGGCTTCGGTTATATGTTTATTGAAATAATTTTAATACAAAGATTTACTCTTTACTTTGGGAATGTAATTTATGCTGCTGCATCTGTAGTTTGCCTTATGCTTGTTTCATCAGGTATCGGAAGTTTCGTTTCACAAAAAATTAATCTAAATACCAGATCAATGGTTATCATTCTCACGGTCATTATTTCATCATTAATAATTTATACTGTTTTCCTTTCCGGTATTCTTAAGCTTACCATTGGGTATGAACTTAACTCAAAAATTTTACTTGCAATTCTTGTCATAGCTCCTCCGGCATTTTTTATGGGAATGCCCTTTCCATTAGGTTTACGATCTCTCTCATTAAATGATGAAATACAAATTCCTTGGGCATGGGGAATCAACGGAATGTTTTCTGTGATCGCTTCTGTACTTGCAATGATAATTGCTATTGAATTAGGTTTTATCTGGGTAATGGTGTTTGCCATAGCAGCTTATTCTATGTCACTCAGTATTTATTTCAGGAATGCGTGACTATGATTCCTTCTTATCTTGAAAAACTTACAATAAAAGATTTAAGAAAACGTGCAGATACATTACAGCAGATTCTTGCAAATTGTAAAATTTGTCCTAATGAATGTACTGTCAATCGATCAGAAGGTGACAGAGGAACTTACTGTCATTCAACGGATGAAATAAAAATTTCCAGTTATGCACCGCATTTTGGTGAGGAACCGCCATTAGTCGGATTCAACGGTTCAGGCACTATATTTTTTGCTAATTGTAATCTTAGTTGTGTGTTCTGCCAGAATTATGATATTAGTCAGTTGGGTCACGGTAAAATTATTTCCACTGAAGATCTTGCCAACATTATGTTATGGCTTCAAATTCAGGGATGTCATAATATTAATCTTGTTACTCCAACTCATTTTGTACCGCAAATTGTTTCTGCACTGGTCATAGCTGTTGATAAAGGGCTTGAAATTCCTATAGTTTATAACTGCGGCGGATATGAATCTGTTGAAACAATAAAACTACTTGAGGATATTGTTGATATCTATATGCCCGATATTAAATATTCGGATAACAAAACGGCTGCACAATTATCCGGAATAAAAAATTACTGGGATGTTGTGCAGGCAGCAGTTAAAGAAATGTACAGACAGGTTGGTGATCTGCATATTAACAAACGAGGGATTGCGAAACGGGGATTGTTGATCAGGCATCTTGTTTTACCGAACGATTTTGCGGGTTCACAAAAAGTTGTTGATTTAATAGCAAATGATATTTCAAGAAACACTTATATCAATATTATGGATCAATATTACCCGGCTTACATGGCAGAACAGTTCAGCGGGATAAACCGGAGAATTACTAATGACGAATTTAAGAGAGTGATCCATTATGCAGAACAGAAAGGTTTGACGAGAGGGTTCTGAAATTTTTACAAATGGATCAAATATCATCAAACCGCATTAAAGTTTATTATTAATCTATAACATTTTGGAACATTGGAAATTCCTTACAATCTTTTGAACGGGTTTTATTTAGAACAATATGATTTATTAAATTATTTATGATTAACAAAGAGATTGTACAAAAAGAAACATTACGGATCATTCCACTTTTTGCGGAATTAAGTATTCAACAACTTCGCAGTATCACTTCAATAAGCAAACTTGAGCAGTTCCGGAAGAATGAAGTACTTTTTCGTGAAGATGAATTTTACAGGGGATTTTATGTTTTGCTTAAAGGTATTATTAAGGTATACAAGATATCCTCCTCCGGCAAAGAATCGGTAGTACATATAGTTAGACCATTAAATGCTTTTGCCGATATTCCGTTATTCGAAGGAGGAAACTACCCTGTAAGTGCGGAAGCCCTTGAGGAAAGCCTGGCTTTGTTTATTCCTAAAGAAAAATTTCTTAACCTGATAAAAAACGAACCTGAAATATCCTTAAAAATGCTGGCCGGGTTTGCAAAAAGATTAAAATCACTTATCAATCAGCTGGATGATTTGTCTTCGAAGGAAGTTCCTAACCGCCTGGCTAAATATATTCTTAAAGAAATAAAATCTGCTGGAACAGATAAGCTGGCCGAACCATTTGTTAAACTTTCCATTCCGAAATCTGCGATAGCAGGTTATCTTGGAACTATTACGGAAACATTGTCCCGCACATTTAAAAAGCTTCAGGATGAAAAGATCATTCGGGTTAATGGTAAAAAAATTTTTGTGAGTGATATTACGCGATTAAAAGACCTGGCAAAGTAAATTATCTTTTCCTCCAATTCAGCTATAATTCACCTGACTGATTTTCTTTAATCATCTTAAATCTGACTTAAGTCAAGGCAATCTTATTTTTCATTCCCTAGGTTTGAGTTGAAAATCTTACAAACATATGAAGGAGAAAAAATGGAAATGCAGAAACTTGACATCCGTCCGGTTATACCACGCGAAAAGCACCCCACAATTATGAAAACTTTTGATAACCTGAAAAGCGGTGAAACTTTTCAGTTAATCAATGATCATGATCCCGTGCCTTTATACTATCAGTTCAATGCCGAAAAAACTGATCAGTTCGGCTGGGAGTATATTGAACGCGGACCGGAAGTGTGGCGTGTGAATATTTCCAAAGTTTAATAATACATTTTGATACGATGATTACCAAAGACATGAAGATTTCAAAAATGCTTGCCGGGTTTCCCCAAAC
>JAWOIK010000145.1:0-8151 GCA_046484705.1 Ignavibacteriaceae bacterium
CGACTAAGTGATTCTGTTACTTCAGCGGCATCAAGTAGAATTAAATCTTTTGTGTATTTCATAAGTATTAATATTTATAACTGATTTATTTAGTTAAATTATGTTCACTTTCTCATATCAAAAATAATATCAAATTCTCTCATACCGGAATAATCAGGATTAAAATCTTTTATAAAAGTTTTATGAATAATCTGGGAAGACAGAATTCCGATCAAAGCCATGTTATCGACCTCACCCGTTTTATCCAACTTATTCATTTTGTTAATCAGAAATCCAACTTTCTTCGCATCGAAGAGGCCTGCCTCATTCAATGAATCATTATTTAAATATTTATCCAGGATTCCTTTATTACTAAAAATGCCTTGTTTGATTGGTGCCCTGTAAGGATTTTTATCCCTATTCAAAATTATTTCGGGAAGGAGATCTTTAAATATTTTTTTTAGCAAAAACTTTTCATTAAGGCTGTTTATTTTTAATTCAGGATCAATATTACACATCAATTCCACAATCCTATAATCAAGAAATGGCATTCTCATTTCAACAGAATGAGCCATTGCAGTTCGATCACCCTGCGATGAAAGTAAATAATTACTCATGAAAATTGTTATTTCAAGGTATTGAGCCTTGCTAAAATAATTCCAGTTATTAAAGTCCTGTGGCAGTTCGGTAAGCAATTCTTCAAGCCCATTGTAAGAACCAAGGTTCTCTTTTAAATCAGGTGAAAAGAAGGTTTTAATTTTGGATGTATTGTTCCATCTTACAATGTGTGAGAAGAAAGGATTAAGCGGATCATCTATGCCAAACCTGAAAAATTCCACAAGTGATTCGTTAAGGCGATTGTCCCTAAAGATGTAAGGGTAAAGTTTGGCTAGCAGCGTTGGGCGAATTTTAGATTCAGGAAACTTAGCCCAGAAATTCCTGATCTTTGCTTCTTTATATATGTTATAACCACCAAATACTTCATCAGCACCTTCACCTGTAAGAACAACTTTATACTTGTTTTCAAGAACAAGCCGTGATAAGAGATATAAAGGTACCGGTGCAGTTCTCAGTAAGGGTTTTTCCGTGAACCAAATCAAGGATTCCAGATTATCTGCAATATCAGAATTATTGATGTACAATTCAGAATGATCAACACCGAGATAATTTACCATCTTTTGCTGGAACTGACCTTCATCAAATTCTGCTGACTCAAACCTGATTCCAAAAGTTCTGAGGTTATTATTAAAATTCTTTTTTATTACTGACGTGATACCGGAGGAATCGAGCCCGCCGCTTAAATAGCTGCCAACCGGAACATCGGCACGTAACCTTATTTTAATTGCATCATACAAAAGCTCTTTAGCATTCTCAATTAATTTATTCCTATCCCATTCAGATCTGTGAGTTGAAAAAGGCAACTCCCAGAATTCCTTTATTACAATTTTATCTCCGGATGCAATGAGATAATGACCCGGTGGTAGTTCCTTAACTCCCTTAAATATGGTTTTACGTTTAAGAGTTGTCCAGAAAGTAAAGACCTGGTCAAGTGCCCTATAATCTAATTCTTTTAGAAATCCGGGAATGGATAGTATTGCTTTAATTTCGGATGAGAAAATCAGTTGATCATTATGCTGTGCATAAAATAAAGGTCTTATACCCACTCTATCTCGAGCTATGAACAGTGATTCATTGATGTTATCCCATATAGCAAATGCAAACTGACCGTTTAGCTTATTTACGCAGTGTACACCTTCCTCTTCGAAGAGGTGAATCAAAACCTCTGTATCTGTATGTGTGTAAAACTTGTGACCCTTTGAAATGAGATAATCCTTTAAATCGGGATAATTAAAAATCTCTCCATTAAATATGATCCACAAAGATTTATCTTCGTTATGAATAGGCTGAACTCCATGGCTAAGATCTATAATGCTGAGACGGGATTGTGCAAGGGCAATTTTATTATCGATATAAAGACCGGATTCATCGGGACCGCGATGGCGCATAAGATGCACCATCTTTTGCAGATCTGTCGGGTCAATATTTCCATTCCGGGAAAGATTAAGTATGCCGGCTATACCGCACATAGATCAGGAATGGTGGTTTAATTTGCGGGCGAGAAAAGCAGAGACATTATTAAGGCTGGAGAAATTATTAACAATTAGTTCCTCATCTTCAACTTTTAGAGGGAAGGAAGTCTCAATAAAACCAACCAATTCGAGCATTCCGGTTGAATCCACAATCCCTGATCTGAAAAAATCGGTATCATCGTTAAGTTTTGAGTTATCACCGAAAAGAAAATTTTCGACAATAAAATTTTTTACCTGTTCTTTATGATCGTCCATAATTTTTTAAATGATTGATGATGAAAAACTTTAACAAATATAACAAAAAACTGCGCTAAAATTATGCCGGGAAATGGGAACACCAAAGGTTGAGTTTTATCCAATGATCCAGAAAGTGAAAAGTGAAATTTATTTATACCCGCTAGTGACCATTTATCACCCTACAATAATCAATATTAATCAATGGCGGTTATTCATAAACTCAATAGTATGGTTATCCCAGCAGAATAACGGCTTTTAAGATTACATAGCGTGAATATTTGATAAGCGGTGAGAGAAGGTCGAAATTCGGTATAGTTGTGATTGATGGTTATATTTTTTGGTCGTTGAGGTGTCAGCGAAAGTAAGTAAAAGTAAGTAAAATTATATTATTTAAAGTGAGATCTTATGAAAATAAGTAAAAATGATCAGGAATGTTGGATAGATGAGAGAATCCAGGTATGAAAGAGCCATTGCTTTATGGGACAACAGTAAAAGAGTCATCTTTCATGATGAGTAACAGGTTGTATAAGTGAATCGTGTGAGAGGATTGATTGATAATTCTAGTTCTTAGGATCGTTTATTTTCAGTTGTTTTTGTGAGTTTTAATGAACCAGTAAATGAAATTGAGCAAGGCATTTTTATTAATTGGTAAATTATCTTTACTAATTTGAGAATAGAACTATTTTGAGAATTTAGAGGGTTGGAATACAGAAAAGTCTATTAGAAATGAAACTGATTGTTAAAACCAGATGGTATGATTTATGAATATTTAGTTGTATAAATTTAATAAATCCAGAGATATAGAATATAAAAATTTGTTTTTTATGCATAATTAAAACATTTCGGATGGTAGTAGTTATTTTCTGACCGAATCCCAATATTAGTTTAAGATTTAGTCCCACTTTGGAAATTATATTTTGAAAAATTATTTTGATTAGTGGAATTTGGAGTGTTAAAATGGGTCTTTATGCATCACTTAATTTTTTCTATATTTAATTATTATTAATAATAAAAAATAAAAGATTATGAGAACAAAAATATTAATACCGCTTTTTCTAATTACGTTTTGCTCAATAGTCAATGCTCAGGATGATATTCAGATAGGCAGCGGTACCAGCAACAGGTTAAATGCGGCAGGGGCGTTGTTTGACTATTCTGACCCTTCGGCAGTGAATATAAAAGTACAATTGTGGGGATATGTGAAGTTTCCCGGTTATTACATTGTACCTCTTGGAAGCAGTCTGAACGAATTAATTTCACTTGCCGGCGGACCAAACGAAGATGCTTTGCTTGATGATATCAGGGTAACAAAAATTAAAGAAGGTACACAAACAAGCATAACAAGATATAATTATAACGATCTGATGTGGAATGATGATTTAGAAACATCAATTGTTTATACGAGGCTGGATGCGGGGGATATAATTGTTGTGCCGGGTGAACCAAGATATTTTTTAAGGCAGGATGTTTCATTTTACTTATCAGTCGTAACAGCACTGGCATCTCTGGCTGCATTAATTATTAGCATAACAAATAACTAACGAAGACGAATACGAATACGAAGACGAACTGAAGATTAACTGAACAGGAGTTTTAATTGGATAATAAAAATTTTGATCTGGAAAAATATTTGCATGGTGACAGCAAATCGACAAGGGATTATGTATTATTAATAAGAAATAACGTTAAAACGATTGCACTGGTCGCAGCGATTATAGTAGCAATAGTTATAATTTATGCTTATTTACAACAAGATATCTACACTTCTACCGCCACAATAAAAATAACAGAGCCAAACCAAAGTGTGCTTGATCCAAACCAGGGTCCGCGATATGATATTGACAGATTTATAGCAAATGAACTGAAAATAATTCAAAATTTTAATACCCGAAAAAAAATTGCTCTTGCTTTAATTGACAGTTTCAATACTGCAAAGAGCAAAGATGAGTTTGTACTGATAAAAGGCGGAGAAGATGAAAACAGCAGAGTTTCGAAATCTGCCGAGCATATTGCCGGATTACTTGGCGGTGTTATGGCAGCGGAACAGGTTGCAGGCATTGATGTAATCACCATTACTGCACAATCACCCTCTTCCGCTGAAGCCGCTTTGATCGCAAATGTGAGTGCGCAGGAGTATCAAAATGTTAATCTGGCAATAAGCAGGGATAAGTTAACACAGGTGAGGGAATTCCTGGAAAAACAGAGTGAAGAAAAACTTGCTGAACTCAAACTAGCCGAAGACTCACTAATGAAGTTCCAGTCTGAAGGCGGCATTGTTTCTATGGATGTTCAATCTACGGGGCTGATAGCACAACTTTCACAATTAGATGCACAGAAACAAGCGACCCAAATTGAATTGATGACTTCGAATGAAGTTTTAAAACAATATAAATTTTTCCTGGGAAAACAAGATCCAAAGCTTGTTGATTATTTAGAAAACCAGACCTCCCAGGCATATATAAGTGCTTTACAACAGCAGCTTGCAGAACTTCAGGTTAACCGGGATCTGGCTCTGTCAGTCAAAAGTCCCAATGTAGATGTTTCATCTAAAGTAAAAGAATATGATGACAGAATCGCTGATCTGCAGCAGAAATTAATGGCTGCAATAAGTAGTATTAAATCAGAAGGATTCTCCGGAAATCCTGAACAAGTAAGGGAATTAGCTCAGAGAACCATAGAAGAAGAAATAAAGAATAGCACGCTTTCCGTAAAACTGGAGCAGTTACAAGCAGCAACAAGAAAGTATGAAAGTAATTTAAGAAGATTACCCGGGACCTCTACACAACTCAATCAGTATGAAAGAGAAAGAGAATCAGTACAGCAATTATTTTTAATGCTGAACGAAAGGTTTCAGGAGGCAGTAATCAATGAGCTATCACAATCCGGAAATGTTATAATAATAGACCCGGCAAGAGTACCTGATGGACCTTCGAAACCGAACAGAAGATTATTGATAATATTCGGTTTATTTATTGGACTGGCCACCGGATTAGGATATGTTGTTATAAGAGACTTTTTTGATCATACAATAAAAACACCAGAGGACATAGAGAAGAATGATATAAACTTTTTGTCCTGGGTTCCGCAGTACATTGCGAACGGAAGGGAGCAGGAGATCAATAAGGATCTGGTTGTATTATATGAACCGGATTCACCGATCAGCGAGTCATTCCGTGCGATTAGGGCGAGGATCCAACATTCTTACGGAGGAGATGCAGAGACTTTACCTAAAATGATCCTGGTAACTTCTGCGGCAGAAAGTGAAGGAAAAACTTTTGTATCGCTTAATCTGGCGGGCAGCTTTGCGCTTTCGAATAAAAGAACTTTAATTGTTGATTGCGATTTGAGAATTCCAAGACTGCATTCTATTATGGGCGTTGATAAAAAACCCGGACTTGTAGATTACCTGGCAAAAAGAGCTAAGCTTGAAGAGGTAATACGACAGACTACTACGAGCAATTTAAGTTACATAACATCAGGTACCTTACCGTCTAACCCCGCAGAAGTGACAGAATCAAAGGCAATGAGGAATTTTCTCGAAGAGATAAGAGAATTTTTTGACGTCGTAATTCTTGATTCTGCACCAATCATTGCAGTAATTGATTCCGAAGTTCTTGCAAAGAGAGCAGATGGAACTATTCTGGTAATATCTTCGGGAAAAACCGAGCAAAGACTAATGACAGACGCCGTTGAATTGATACATGACAATAAGGCTAAATTTCTCGGTACAGTACTTAATAATTTTGAGTATAAGAGCGGATACGGATATTATTACAAATACTATTACAACTATGCCGATTCTGCGAAGAAGAAAGGCAGAAAAGGTATAAAAATAAAATCGTGATGTACGTTAGTATTTCATGTTTTTCATTTAAGGATCAGTTTGGATATCCAGTCAGTTAATATGAAGGTGACAGGGTTATTAGTGTATAGTCTGACAATACAAAATAAATCCTGTCTTACCTCAGAGTACTGATCGTCAGTATTGCTTGTTCGTATTAGTCCTAAGAAGCTCCTTGTAATCCCTTAGATTCTTCTCCCGACTTTGTCAGGATCAGAATGACAATTCCTATTTCTTTGTGATTCGGGAGGAATGATTTACCTCTCTATAATTCCTTTAGATTCTTTTCCCGAATATCTCGTATATGAATAAACTTAATTTTACTTGATATAACTATAAATTTTTATAACATAATAGTATGTCAGAATGATATAGTTATAGTTCCTTCTGTTAATAAGCCCTTCTCTTGCGGGTTGGGATGAGTTCTCTGGATAGTACAATCTTAAACTCTCTCCAACCTCTCCCTTGAGAAGGGAGAGGCTTATTTTCAGTGAAATCTTAGCATTTTAATATTCTGACCTTTCTAATTTTTTAAATATTCTTATTCAATTTTTAATATTCCATGGTTAAAGCAGGTTGATGCTTTTACGAGTTAATCGGGATCCCCAATAGGGCAGTCAGAATGACAATTCCTTTTTCTTCCGACTGCGACGGGATCAAAGTGACAAGTTCCTACTCTTTATGCACTACCACAGATGTTCAATCATTATTACAATTTAACAGAGAAGTCTTTGGGAACTAAATATATGAGGATGAATTTGTTGGGGTGAATACTCAGCGTTGAAACGAAAAAATACTTAAATAATTTTATCTGGTTGTAAGGGTATAATAAAAGAATTTTGACTAAAGTCAGAAAGTCGATAAGACTTTATTTAAAAATAAAAAGGCTGCCCTATTAAGACAGCCTTTTGTTGTTTCAGAATTTCAATAGAAATTATTCTTCACACGGAACAGATGTACGGACGTCTAAATGAACTCCGTAATAATTGTACGCAGGAACAGTTACGGTCAGATCATTGCCCTTATAGGTTGTAAATAATCCTGGTGAAGGATTTCCTGAGGGTGCATTATCGTAACCCTGTATCTTCACACCTTCTCCATTTGCTTCCGGATCAAGTTCCCAAGCAGGATCAAGTGTGATTGTTATAGTAACTTCGCCGGCAACAACAGCTGAAAAACTTGCAGTACCGATAAGTATATGCTGTCCTGCATAAACATTAACAGTTTTTTCAGCATACTGAACGTAAGTAGCCCAGTTGCCTTTGGTTGTATAACGAAGTGAACCCGGCTCATTTCCGTTTGCTGCCCAAGCAGTTTCACCTTGCCAGCATCCCGGAGGTGTTGGTTCTACAAGAAAACGCATAAGTGCATATTTCTCAAAATCACCAGCAATACCAGCATACAAAAGTTGAGCATCACAGAAACTATCATCTGCCCTATTTTCCTGAACATAGGTATCTAATTCAGGTAATATATATATTGGGTCTGGGTTACCATCTACATAAACTTCAAGATATGGGCGCAGGTCACGGATAATGCCTGATCCTGTTGGAAATTCATAGAACTCATTACCAGGTTCAGAGCTTGGCCAATTTGCCCAGCCACCAGTATTAGTAGGATCCAGATTTTTTAACAAAATTCCGAAATTATCCTCGCCAGCAAGCCAGCCTTCAACAACATCTGTAATATCTACATCAACCCAATCATTTATTGGATTGGTTATAAAAGATGCCTCAACTGTTGGATTAAAACCTACACCTAGAAAACCATTCCAGGTTATTGGGCAATCCCAATCAGCCGCAATTTTGTGTACATCAATGTCATGTGGTACATCGCTGCTATGATTAGTTTTAAAAAGATAAAGTGTAGCAGAGGTGATTGTTGCTCCAGGATCTAAAGTAAGAGTTGAAACGAAGTCTTTACTTAATTTTCCACCTAATTGAGGTGAAAGGACAGATTGCTCTTCCTGACATCCGAAGAAAAATAATGTACCTGCAAGTATAA
>JAWOIK010000146.1:0-12489 GCA_046484705.1 Ignavibacteriaceae bacterium
GAAATTAAGATTGCAGGTTTGATCACAGATGATTCGCTGACCTCGATAGATCTGAATTTTTATGATCAATTACACATAACAGGACTGTTGTTAAATGGAAACGAAGCAAATTATATCCACAAAAAAACCACTCTATCAATTTCTGATATT
This sequence comes from Ignavibacteriaceae bacterium, assembly GCA_046484705.1. Taxonomy (GTDB): domain Bacteria; phylum Bacteroidota; class Ignavibacteria; order Ignavibacteriales; family Ignavibacteriaceae; genus JAGXRK01. Next base: position 151 of record JAWOIK010000146.1, read on the forward strand.
GATTTACTTAACGATACGTTTAATCTTCAAATAAATTATGAAGGTAAACCGAAGTCATTTGGTCCGGTCGGATTTGTATTTGGAGAGGTGAATAAACGTTCACTCGTTTATACTTTGAATCAACCGGAATATGCTTCAACCTGGTTCCCGTGTAATGATATACCTTCTGATAAAGCAATGCTTGAAATTAAAATCAGAAATACAAAAGAAAATATTTCTGTTTCAAACGGTAAACTGACTGAAATCGTTGAAGATGAGACTCATAAAACATATCACTGGGAAACATACTATCCAATTTCAACTTACCTCATATCAATTTACTCTGCGCCTTATGAATATTTTAATGATAATTTTATTCTAAATGATGATACACTTGCTGTTGAGTATTATGTTATGCCGGAGCATTTAGGCAACGCCAAGAAAGATTTTGCTGTGCATAATGAAATGATAAAATATTTTTCTGATACTTTCGGTTCATATCCTTTTATGAAAGAGAAATATGGAGTTGCAGAATTCCTGTGGAACTTCGGCGCAATGGAACATCAGACAATAACAGGCATTGGTTACAATTTTGTAAGCGGGAATAATTTTTTTCGTGATATTTATGCACATGAACTTGCTCATCAATGGTGGGGAAATGCTGTTGGATTAAAAAGCTGGAATGACATATGGCTCAATGAAGGTTTTGCAACTTATTCAGAAGCACTTTACAACGAATACAAATACGGAAATGATGCTTTACGCTCTTTTATGCTAAGTAAGTTTGATGAAAACTTTTCAGGAACTTTATACGCACCTGAAAATCTTTTTGGTTCAATGATTTATGATAAAGGTGCATGGGTTCTGCATATGTTAAGATTTGAAGTTGGAGATTCAATCTTCTTTAAAATTCTAAGAACTTATTTTGATCAGTTTAAATACTCCTCCGCTTCTGTTTATGATTTTAAAAATATATGTGAAACTATTTCTCAGTTAGATTTAACAAAATTTTTTAACCAATGGGTTTTTACAGGTGATGATCAGATCAAACTTGAGTATTCATTTCATATAACAGAGAATAAAAACAATTATCGATTAACAATTCATACAGATCAGGTTCAAACCGGTTATAAGGAATATCATTTCCCGGTAGAATTTAAAATTTTATATGAAGATGGTTCAGCAGAGATTATTAGTGCAGCTATTAATTCTAAAAATCAAAAATCAGTATTTGAGTTGATGAAAAAACCTGTTGATCTGATTCCTGATCCTTACAACTGGCTACTGATAAATTTCAGGTTAAAATAATTATTAACTATAAACATTCTGCATTAATTATTGTTATTTCATTTAAGATGCTGAATGCTTAATTTTTCCTACCAATAAAATGATTTTAAAGTGAGTAAAACTTATCTGTTTATATCCGATATTCATCTCGGGCTTCAGTCAAAAGAGGAAGAAAAGGTCAAAGAAAGACTCCTTGTAAAATTTCTTTCTTTTGCCAAAGATAACTGCGATGAATTATTTATTGTCGGTGATCTTTTCGACTACTGGTTTGAGTATAAAAGAGTTTATCAGAAGGGATTCTTTCGTACATTAACTGCTTTACAGGATATAACCGAAGCCGGTATAAGACTTCACTATTTTATTGGTAATCATGATTTTCTGCACCGTGATTTTTTCACTAAAGAAATTGGTGCAATTATGTACCCTGATCCGTCTGAATTCATACTGAATGGCAAAAAGTTTTATATTGGTCACGGCGACGGGTTAGTGCAGAATGATAACGGCTATAAAATTCTGAAAGCGGTTTTAAGAAACAGGTTTTTACAGAAGGCTTATTCGATGATTCATCCTGATCTGGGTGTTGCACTTGCAAGCGGGACCAGTAAATCCAGCAGGGAATATACGTCCGAAAAGAATTATGGTGAAGTTGATGGATTGCTTGAATCTGCAAAGATAAAAATTGATGAAGGTTATGATTATGTTTTATTCGGTCATTTGCATAAACGGCTTTTTATAAATTATAAACAGGGAGCATATATTAACCTTGGTTCCTGGCTTGATAAACCCTGTTATGGAAAATTTACAAACTCTAATTTTGAAATAGTTGAGTGGATTTAAATGGCTAAAAAAAAATATTCCGATTCTGATTTTAAAAAATACTTCAGCAGTTTTTCTAAAAAGAAAAAAGTTAAAAGCAAAGTATTCGGACTAAGCACTAAATGGACTATCATCTCAGTGATAGGCGTTTTTATTCTTGCCATGTTCATTTATATAATCAGCGGACTCCCGTCACTTGAAGAACTTGAAAATCCCCGACCGGTGCTGGCAAGCAAAGTTTATTCTGCCGATGGCGAACTGATAGGGCAGTTTTTTATTGAGAACAGGATTGAAACATCTATAGACAGTTTGCCAAAGCACCTTGTAGATGCTTTAATATCCACAGAGGACAGAAGATTCTATGATCACTGGGGCGTCGACGTACCAAGATTTTTTAAAGCCATGATAAAAAATATTTTTACTCTCTCTTTCAGAGAAGGTGCCAGTACAATCACACAACAGCTTTCAAAAAATCTTTACAATCTTAAAGGCAGAGGAGAAAATAAACTTGACACCGCTGTCAGAAAAATCCGTGAGTGGATTACCTCTATACAGATTGAAAAGAATTTTACAAAAAATGAAATCCTTGAATTATATCTTAATGTATCCTACTTTGGTAAAAGTGCGTATGGAATCGAATCGGCTGCACAGGTTTACTTCAATAAGAAAGCCTCAGAACTTACTTTACCGGAATCCGCTGTATTCATAGCGTTGCTAAAATCACCTGACGGTTATGATCCGGTTAATCGTTATGAGCGTTCATTCGAGCGGCGTAATCTGGTTATGCGTAATATGGTTGCTAATGATTTATTATCCCAAACCGACTATGAAAAACTGAAAGAGCAGCCTATTGTGCTCGGATCAGAAAGGTTGAGTGCAATAAGGACAGAAGCCCCGCACTTTATGGAATTTGTAAGACGTCAAATGTCTTCTATGGCAGATAAATACGGTTATGATTTGTACCGCGACGGTTTAAACATTTACACTACGCTTGATATGAAAATGCAGAGAATTGCAAACCGTTCAGCGGAAAAACATTTGAAAGAGTATCAGGAATTATTCAATAAAAACTGGAACTGGAACAGGAATAAGAGTCTGCTTGCAAACCTGATCGACCGAGCTATAAAAGATCTGCCGGTATACATATCTGCTGATAAAGACGAAAAGAGCAGGATTTATAACAGGCTGAAGTACGATAATAATTTTATAGACTCAGTTAAATCCTCTGCAACAGCAATTGAAGTTGGCTTTGTGGTAATTGATCCAAGATCAGGTAATATTAAAGCACTTGTCGGCGGAAGGAATATGGAATTCGGAAGGGGATTAAACCATGTTACCGGTATCAGGCGTCAGCCGGGCTCATCGTTCAAACCTTTTGTCTACACAGTTGCAATTGAAAACGGAATGTTCCCTGCATATTCAGTTCTCAATCAGAAATTTGATTATAAAGGCTGGTCGCCGTCTAATGCAAATCACGAATACAGCGGGTATGAAAGTTTAAGATGGGGTTTGTCACATTCGGTTAACGTAATTTCCGGGAGATTAACCATTGGAGAAATTGCACCCCCTAATCAGGTTGTAAAACTTGCTCAACGAATGGGCGTTACTTCAAAATTAGACTCATATCCGGCTATTGCTCTTGGAACGGTGGAATTATCGCCCCTGGAAATAACCTCTGCGTTTGGAACATTCCCCAATAAGGGAGTTCACGTTAACCCTATTTCGATATTAAAAATTGAAGACCGAAACGGTATTGTATTAGACGAATTCGTTCCCGAATACGTGCAGGCATTGAGTCCGCAAACTGCATCAATTATGGTAAATATGATGGAGGACGTTGTTAATTATGGAACCGGTGCCGGGATAAGAAGATACTTTCAATTTCCTGCAGCAGGTAAAACCGGAACTACGCAAAAGTTTTCTGATGCTTGGTTTGTCGGTTTCACACCAGATCTTGTTGCGGGTGTATGGGTCGGCTTCGATGATCATAGAGTTAAGTTTACTAACTGGTATGGACAGGGTGCAAAGGCTGCTTTACCAATCTGGGCAATGTTTATGCAGGGTGCATACAAAGAATTAAGTATTCCTTTAACATATTTCAGTCTTGCTGAAGGAGTAGAGACCGTTCAATTCTGTAAGGAAACTATGGAATTAGGTGATACCCGGTTAGCAACGGCGAATTGTCCTACTGTTGTAACCGATATAATTGACAGGACAAAGCTTCCGCCGGAGTGCGAATTGCATACAGGTGGAAGAGGTGGAAGAATTATTAATGAAGATCGTCGCGGTGACTCAGGATGGAGTCATTGATTAGGAATTAGGAATTGAGAATTAGGAATTAAAAAGGACCCTGGTTGAGTAATTATAAGGTAAAATTCTTTAATACAGAACAATTCATTATTTTCGCACACAGAATTTTTATGTATTCGTAATTCCTGATTTTTGATTCTTAATTAATCAGCCCGGATGGTGGAACCTGCCTACCGTCAGACAGGTTGGAAGACAAGCTAGGTTCTTTTTATATTTAATTTTATTGCCCAGATGGTGGAATTGGTAGACACGCTAGGTTCAGGGTCTAGTCCGCGTTCGCGGGTGGGGGTTCGAGTCCCCCTTCGGGCACAGGTATTATTCCAAATGTGTTACTTAATCAATTCAGGCATAGACTTCCGATCATCGGGTCCTGCCATTTACAATTAAATTTAATATCTTCAGTTCAATTAAACACACTGTGTAATAGCACGGTTTATTCCTGATTCTTTGATTATAATTGTGAAGTAATTTTTATTCAACTTACGGAGATATTTATGAAGTTTCTATTTATAGTTTTTATGATTTTGATGAACCTCAATACTTATTCACAAAACTGGTTAAAGGTTGATTCGGTTTTTGCAGTTTCGGGTGTTACTGCTAAAAGTTTTTCTGCACCTGCATTCGGTGATTTGAATAATGATGGAACCTATGACCTCTTTCTTGGAAATATTACGGATGTAACGGATTTCTTTTGGAATAATTCAACAAACTTTCCTTCAACTTTTTCTAAAGATACTTCACTGCTATGGAATATATATTCAGGCGGATTGATAAACACTAATTCGGATTATCCTGCTCTTGTTGATCTAGATAACGATGGCGATCTCGATCTTATTATCGGCGGGTATTACGGATTATTATATTATGAGAATACAGGTACTATAACAGAACCTGAGTTTGTAGAAAACGATACTATTTTTACTTTTGTTAACTCTCAGATTGGCGGCGATCCCAAACCTGCTTTTGCAGATCTGGATGGTGATGGTGATTATGATCTTCTGGTTGGAATTGGAGAATCATTTGTACCGGGACCGGAACCGGGATTAACACTTGGTTTCAGAAATATCGGAACCTCTGAACTTGCCGTATTTGAATTAGACAATACTTTAGTTGCAGGCATACCGGATGCCGGATTAAATTCATATCCTGCTTTAGCTGACCTTGACAATGATGGAGACTATGATCTGCTGCTTGGACGCGATGGTGCAGCACTTCGTTATTACAAAAATGACGGGACAATAAATCAACCGGTCTGGACTCAGAATAATACTACCTTTGCATCAGTAGAAACACAAACCTACTGGAAGAATCCTACTTTTGTCGATCTTGATTATGATGGAGATCTGGATTTGGTATATGGTCAGTCAACTGGCATTTTATATGTTTATAGAAATAATGGAACTGTTTCCAATCCATTGTTTCAATTCTATCCGGATTATTTCAAAATTATTAAATTAGATGGCAGCGGCGGTACTGCTTACCTAGCTGATTTTGATGATGACGGTGACTATGATTTGCTAAGTGGAATGTGGGATGGGAAGTTTTATTATTTCAGGAATGACGGTACAAATCAGACACCTGTATTTAACCGGGTAACTACATCATTTTCAAATCTTACTGTTAACTCATACAGCTCTCCAGTATTTGTGGATATTGACGGCGACGATGATCTGGATATTGTAACAGGCTCCCTTTACGGCGAGATAAAATGTTATATTAACAATAACGGAACTTTCACTTTAGATAATTCTATATTTGGTTTTATTGATGTTGGCTGGATGAGCGTTCCAGCTTTTGCTGATCTGGATGGTGACGGTGATCTTGATTTATTAGTCGGTGCTGAAACAGGATCTGAATACAGGTACTATGAAAATAACGGTAATAATGTATTTGAAGAGAACTCAACAACATTTGCGGGTATTACTTTTCCTAGCTACAGCAGACCCACACTAGCGGACATTGATAACGACGGAGATTATGATCTTATAATTGGCAGAAGTAACGGTGTAATTAATTATTACAGAAATGAAGGTGATGATACTTCACCTGTTTGGGTTAGAGACGATAGCCAATTTGAAGGTGTTAAAGTAAAACAAAATGCACATACCGGATTTGCTGATCTTGATGGCGATGGAAGAAAAGATATGGTCGTCGCTGAGTATGATGGCAACTTTACTTTTTATAAGAATTTATTTGCGCCGGTAACTTCTGTTAAGAATGATGATAATATTTTGGTGGAAGATTTCCGTTTATTTCAGAATTATCCAAACCCATTCAATCCTTCAACAAAAATAATTTATCACATTCCATCTGCGGGCAGAGGGGATGTTGTCTCAGTTAAATTAAATGTATATGATGTAATCGGAAATGAAGTTGCGACTCTTGTCAATGAAGAACAAACATCCGGAGTTTATGAAGTTGAATTTGACGGAACAAGATTTTCAAGCGGAATATACTTTTACAAATTGCAATCAGGCGCTTCAGTTAAAGTTATGAAGATGACATTAATCAAGTAAGATATTCCGATGAAATTTAGATAACTAAAGTAACATTCAGTTATTCAAGTATGTTTGTTGGTCAATCGTTGTGGATAAAATATTAAATCCAACTCAACGATTGACCCCGTTTAATAGTTGTTAGCAATAAAGTACTTCTCGATTTTTAGCAAATCTGTTTCCCTTTCTTAAAAACAAGAATAATAGTAGCAAGAATGACTACAAATAATTCTTGTTATTTACAAAGCTTTATGGCATATGGATTGAATAGCTGAGATATTATAAATTTATTTCGCTAAGGGTGAAAAATGAAATATCTCATATCTGTAATATTAGCTTCCTCCATATTTCTTTTTATTGGATGCAAAGATGAAGTAACAGAGCAACCTACAGAACCTGGTACTGAAGTCGATAAAGCTTCCTGTGTAGGATGTCATACAAATTACGAACACCTTAAAGCTGTACATACACCAGACCCGCCTGATTCGGGCGGCGGCGGATGCGGCGGTGATACTCCGCATATTGAGCCGTACGACAGGGTGTATCTCGGCGGTTCAAGTTATGAAGCGTTTAAAAATGATATTCATGGTAAAATGCCATGTGTCTCCTGCCATAATGGTGTGGATAAAACAGATGATAAGAACCTGGCACATTCAGGTGATTTTATTTCCAAACCATCTGCAAATTCTACCGCAGCTTGCGGAAGTTGTCATCCTAATATTGTCAATCAAACAAAGAACAGCATCCATGAACAAGGTTGGGGACAAAAAAATATGGTTACACAACGATCCGGATTGGGAAATGTTCCCCATGCATTTGATAATCTAAGTGATATGATGAAAGAAGGATATGACAAGAACTGCGCTAAGTGCCATGCAACTTGCGGAGATTGCCATATTATGCGTCCGAAAGCCGGAGGCGGCGGTTTGTATCGTAGTCATCAGTTTATAAAAACTCCTGATATGGTAGATCATTGTACTACATGCCACACAAGCAGGGGAGGGCATGCATACTTTGGTGTTGCACCCGGTACAGTACCTGACGTTCATCTGACAAAGCAGGGATATACTTGTATGAACTGCCATACAAAAAATGAGATTCATGGAGACGGACAGATATACGATCAGCGTTATAAAGTTTCCTCGCTGCCGGAATGTGAAAATTGTCATTCGGGTCTGAATGATTCGAACGTATTTCATATGGTTCATATGAATACATTTAGCTGCAATGCATGTCATTCACAGGATTACAATAATTGCGGCAGTTGTCATATCGGCGGTGCAGGTGCCAGAATTCCTGCATACTTAGGATATAAAATTGGTATGAATCCCATACCGGAAACGAAACCAAAATATAAATATGCATTACTCCGGAGATCATTATCCGCACCCGATAGCTGGGTTGAGTATGGTACTTCCAACCTGAATAATTTTGATGCAAGTCCTACTTATAAATATACAACTCCGCATAATATAATCAGGATTACATCACGCACCGGTTTTAAAAATGAAAACGGAGAGTGGGAAGTAAATTTATCATGCACTAAAGGCTGTCATATATCGCGAAATCCTGATGGAACACTTAATAATAAAGAACTTTATTTGTTCGATGAAAATTGCTTAGAATGGGAAAAACCTGCAAACACTAATATTGTTGTGGATGGTAAACTTCCATCTATATGGCCCGTTAATTAAATACGAAACTATTGTTCACTTAATAAAAAGGAAAGAAAAAAATGAAAAACAAAAACTTGTTGCACCTGCTTTATTTACTGCTGATTGCTTCGATGCTTTTTCTGAATATTGGATGCAGTGAAGATGAAACAACAGCCCCACCAGCAACCGTAGATGAAACTGATTTATTGGTTAAATATCTTGAAGCTAATGGCGACTTTATAAATACTTCTGCACCTGCTATGATTGCAGCTTCTGATGTTTATACTAATGTTATCACACTGGCTAAAGACTGGCCTATAATAGATATTCGTGCAGCAGCAGATTTTACTGCCGGACATATTGATGGAGCAGTTAATGTTACATTAGCTGACCTGGTTAACTACTATAAAAACAATAATCTTGAGACAAAAGAAAAAGTTGTTATAACCTGTTATACAGGACAATCAGCTGCCTGGGGAACTACAGTTTTAAGAATGCTCGGTTATTCAAACGTCTTTGATTTAAAATACGGAATGAGCAGTTGGAATGAGCAGTTTGCAAACAGATGGAGAAATTCTATCGGTAATGGTAAAGCTGCACAGTTTGTTACCACAAACTATCCAAAACCCGCTGTAGGAAATTTACCAGTTTTATCAACCGGTAAAACAACTGGTGCAGAAATTCTTGAAGCCAGAATTCAGACTTTATTAACTGAAGGTTTCGGAGCTGCATCAATATCTAACGGCGATTTATATCTGAATCTCAGTAATTATTTTATTGTAAATTACTGGTCTCTGGATCATTATAATTGGGGACATATTGAAGGAGCGATCCAATATACACCCAAAAGTGATTTAAAACTTTCTACAAATCTTAAAACTTTACCAACTGATAAGCCGATAGTTGTTTATTGCTATACAGGACAGACTTCGGGACATGTTGCCGCTTATCTGAGATTATTAGGGTATAATGCTAAATCATTATCGTTCGGCGTAAATGCAATGAGTTATGATAATATGCCTGGAACAAAATGGTTGGAAACAGATGTCAATGATTATCCGTTTGTAACTGGTAATTAATTTGTTAATTGAAAGGGAGACAGTTTTTACTGTCTCCTTTTTATTTTAAAGCAATATCAATCCTTTAACCGATTCTATTCTTCAACAGAAACTAACTTTATCATTCCATCAAATCCTGTTGTAATAATTTTTTCTGATGAAATTGGAGTTACTGTGTTAATATATCCATTGCTTAATTTATGTATCCACAGGATTTCTCCATTGTTACTATTTAATGAATATAGTTCACCGGTTTTAGTTGGATAAAAAATTGTTCCATCTTTCTCAATTATTTGTGCAGAACTTATGTCATATCCGAATCCGGCATTTGTAATCCAGACAGGATCTTCTAATTTGTGTGATGAAGGTAAAGCAATAATAGAATCATTCATAGTTCTTGTAAATATTTTTTCTCCATCATTGGATATTCCGATAGTTTCGCGCACTTCATATTTACCTGTTCTCCACAATGTTTTACCGGAATTAATTTCAACCGCATTAAGTGTTCGGTCCGGTGATGCGAAAAATACTATACCATCATTAACTACGGGATGACATACAGCAGGGGAGTAAAGTACACCGCTTCGTTCTCCTTTCCATTTCCATTTTAGTTCACCGGAATTTTTATCCAGACAATAAAAATGTTCATCCCATGCACCAAACAAAATATAATCTTTATAGATGACTGGTTTTGTTTCGATAAATCCATTCAATCCGTCAAACTGCCAGATGAGATTTCCATCGTTAACATTTACAGCACGGAAAACTTTGTCGCTTCCGCCGATGAAAATAATATTATCTTCAATTACAGCGCTGCCCAATACAGCCGCATTTGTTTTAAATTTCCAGATGAGAATTCCATTGTCTGCATTTAAACAATATACAGAATTATCACTGCTTCCGAATATCACAGAATTATTTGTTACCAATGGTGTTGAATAAATCGGTCCGTTAGTTTGATATGTCCAGTTTATATATCCATCATCAATGTCTACCGAATAGATTTTGCCTGACGCATTACCGAAGATAACATTGTCTTGATATATTGCAGCAGATGAACCGATTGTGTAACCGGTATTGAATGACCAGACTTCTTTCACTTCAGGATAGTTCCGGTTTATTGAATAATCAGGTCTTGGCAATTCTTCAACGTAAGCTTCATAATTTCTTTGCTTCAACGGAATTTGTTCCAAGTATTTCATATCATCTGCAGGATTCTTTTCATAAAAGAAAATTGAATCTTTTCTAACTTCTGCAATTGTAAATCCGCTGGTTTCATCATCACTACTTAAATTACTTCTTCCCATAACGCCGGGAATGGATTCAAAATCGTATACACGGTTTCTATGCCCATGACCGACTAAGACAACCTGAGTATTATAATTTTTTAACCTGTCAAGAACTTCAAACCAGTTTGCAATTCCTTCATCAAGAGGATAGTGAGTTATAAAAATAAGCGGTTGATTTGAATCGCTTAATGATGCAAGAACTGAATCAAGCCAGCTAATATCTTCCGGAGCCCAGTATCCATCAGCCATTCTCATTCTTGGTCCCTGGTGTAAACCGATGAATAAATATTTATCATATTCAAACACGAAACGATCATCTCCCCATAACTTTATAAAATCAGTTGAACCTGATTCAGACCATTTGCAATCGTGATTGCCGGGAATAATGTAATAAGGCTGTTCAAGCTGATCAAGAATTCCTTTTGCAATTGATAATTCCTCCAACGATCCTATTGCAGTAATATCACCGGAAATGATTGTGAACTTTACATCATCAATTGAATTGATATCCGTTACCGACTTCTCTAAATCAACTTCTGCAGTAGGATAACCAATGTGTATATCACTAAGCCAGGCAAATTTAAATGTTGATTGTGAGAAAACGGTTGATGTTAAAAACAGAAAGAGTATGAATATTTTCTTCATCATGGTATGCTCCGAAGATTGTAATCCCTGCAGTGAGGAGATTCTGAACTATGAAATTGTTTAAGTTTTTTTATTTTAATTAACTAAACCATTTTAGCCACAAGTTTATCAAATTTACTTTCGAATAAATTTTGAAGTGCCCTAATATCATCGTCATCAATCCTGATTATATCTTTAGTATTCAATTCAGCTTGTTCCGGAGTTTTTATACCGGGAATAACCGTTGATACTCCATCAACACTTAAAATAAAACTAAGTGCAAATGAAGTTTTGCTGATCTTATATTTCTCTGCAATTTCCCATACTTCATCAAGTGAATCAAGCAGTTCTGTTAGAAACTCAGGCGGAAGCCGGAAGTACCTGTGGTCATTTTTATCAAATGTTTTACTTTTATCAAACTTACCGGTTAACAGTCCGAACTGAAGAGGAATTCTTGCAATCACACCATAATTTTTTTCTTCTGCTTTTTTAATCAGCTTTAAGGAACGTTGATTAATTACATTTAACACAAGCTGAAAGCCATCAGCAAGATTTCTTTCAATTAAATATTCCGCCTCGGGATAGGGATTAAAAGTATTGAGTGAAATTCCCCAGTACCTGATCTTACCTTTCTCCTTAAGCTCTTCCATAGCTTCAATGCATTCACCATCTTCAAGATGATTTAACTTAGCGGAGTGGAATTGATAGTAATCTATTTTATCGCGTCTTAATCTTTTCAAACTTTCATCGCAGGATTTAATGATATGGGATTTTGAATAATCCAGAACAATGTTTGTGTTTTCAACACGGTGTCCGACCTTTGTTG
>JAWOIK010000157.1:0-3233 GCA_046484705.1 Ignavibacteriaceae bacterium
GAACCTTCTAAATCATCAGAATTTTTCCACTCATTTGCCCCATAAGCCACATATTTCGCAGGATATTTTGTTGCTTCCCATTCATCCCACACTGAATCAAATGTAGGAGGCGATTTCATGTATTTGGCTGTTACTCATGTGCCACCACGAATAGGCTTCTCCGTATGAGTCGCAGTTGGGGGTGGTGGGGTATTGGTTGGTGGAATTGATGTAGCTGTTGACGTTGCTGAAGGAATAACTTCAGTTGGCATATCAGTTGGTAATGAGCTAATTTGATCAGTTGTTTGAATAGTAGGAAGCACCGGTTCCAGTGTATTTACAGCAAAATCCTGTGGGGTTTCTGTTATCAAACTTTCATCCACAGTAAACAGTGCAGTCATTGTATAGTTAGGTGTTGGGAAATATGGAGTTGGATTTAGATTTAGGAAAGATAGATTACATCCTGAAATGCTTAACAATAAAAGCACAAATATGGCAGACAAGAAAAATTTACGCATGTGAACCTCCTCATTCTCCTTTGATTATAGAGAATAATACGAAAAAATACCCCTATTAAACAAGACGTTCATTACGAGTTATTAGTTCCAAAGGTAGTTTTTATATTTATAAATTCCGTTGAAGCCATTCATCCTTGGATAACTCAAGATACGTATCCCATTTATCCAAAAACTCTGGCCTGGATCGTTCTGAAAAACCAAGTTTCTCATATAATTTCCAGGCTTTTTTGTTATCACGATGTGGATCAACATACACCTTCTCTGCATTTCCCTGATAAAAAGCTTGATCAATTGCAAACCTTAATGAATATTCTGCTATTCCTTTTCCTCTTGCTTTTGGAAGTAATTTGATGTCTAGTGTTGCTAATCCATGCTTATGATCCACATTATAAAAAGTTTCGCCACAGTAACCAATTTCATCATAATATATCGAGTAATGACAGCGTGTTGGTTTTGAAATTGCCCATGGCAGCCACTCAAATAACTTTTCAATGCTTATTTCTAATCCATTTGGAAAACCGACAAAAGACATCACTTCTCCATTACTCCAAAGTAAAAGGATATTATCCAAATCTTCTTTGGATGTTTCTTTAATTACAATTTTTTCAGACATCGATTTTATAATTTGAAAGGGCATAATACACAAATACAGGTTGTAAATTCAGATGAACTTCTAATTTCAAAAATGGAAATTAGTTTTGTTAATTTTTTATATTCGAAATATTAACTATAATCTTGAGGGTTTCGATGCTTCATTTTCTTTACCTGATACATTTTAACATCAGCTTTATGAAGCAATTCACTCATTTGTTTTCCATCATGGGGAAATAAAGCATAACCCGAACTAATTCCGCGAAACGTTACTTTGGATTTCTTCATTTCAAAATTGGTATCTAATAGTCTTGAAATCACTTTGTTTAAATCATTACTGGTGCACAGGATAACAAATTCATCTCCAGACATTCGGTACAATCCTAAGATTTCTTTAAACTCACTTCGAATATGATTAGCAAAATCAATAAGGTAAGCATCCCCTACTTCATGACCATGGATATCATTAACACTCTTAAAATCATCAAGATCAATAAAAATAATGGTGAATGGTTGAAAATTAGTTATGAGATCTGATGTATCTTGATATAAACCCTCTCGATTTTTTAGTTTTGTCAAAGGATCGATTTTTGTCCGTTGGTCTAACGATTTAGCTGTATTGTTCATCATAATATGTGAAAAGAACAAACGATAGGAAAGAATTATATTACCAGCAATTAGAAGAATAATGATTAACCCTAAAGCAAAGGAATATCCTTGTACAAATAAATAATTAATGAAATAAAGGAGGGTAAACCAGAGAAAGCTTAAAGCGAGTAAAGTATTCATCATATGACTCTCAATATTTTTGAGAATGAATAAAAATTTACTCTTAATAAAACTCAACAAGACTGGAAATGTAATCAAGTAAATCACTGTTTGGAAAAATAAGGTAGCAGGGTAAAATAAATTTCCAGAAAACAAGTAACCAATTCTGTAAGAAAGGACATAAATCAACATAGTATAAATCCAGGATGTTCCCATAATGATTAATGAATAACGAACCGTTTGATCGAATAACAAATAGAAAGGGATAATATATAAGAATCCCGTAAGAATCAATGCGCCATTTCCATTACCATATATAGGTAATTTGGATAAAACAGTCTGGGATACAAAGATAAATAATAACGAAAATATTAATAAAGAAAACCAGGTTATCTCAGTCGAATATTTCTTTTTTGAACATGTAATTGCTATCACTAGATTTACAAGTAACATTTCAAGTGCGAGAATAGTAACTATGCTTTGATCCATCAAATCCTTATTCAGCAAAAATCGGTCTTGAGTTACCACATCATAACCAAAAATAAACAATATTGTCATGGTTTAACAAAAATGTAAGAATTCCAAAAAGAAACACCAGAGAATATGAAAAAGAAAATTCAAATCCAGAAATTTCCCACCAGGGCTATTCTTTAAGTATTTTACTCGAAATTTATTTTTAGATGAACCTTCAAGGTGGAGTATATTCTCTCTTTAATTCGATCAAATCGCTCTTAAGTTTTTTCATCCCCCTTCAAATCAAAGTTTACAGGAATATTGGAAATCACATTTTTTAAGAACATGGTTTCTTCTTGCATTTTTTTAATTCTATAAACCCCCTACTAGTTCGACTGAGGGCATTGATCTGATATTTTATCCAGGATGTCTTGTGATTTTTTTGGGCATATTTTCACAAAAATCACCCTGACCAATTATTAATGATCAATTCCAATATTTTCTAATCGTAGAATGAATTGGTTCATCCATGAGAAAGAAAAAGTTTATTTTTCATAATGTAGCTATCTAAATAAGTTTCGACTTATGCAGTAAGCCAAAAATCAATTTGATTCTTCTCTTCTACCTTGATCATCATCATTTCCATTTTCTTCAATGGAAGATTCAAGAGTTGCATCAATATCTGCTTCTTCTTCTATGTATGAAAAATATAATAAAATTTTTCCTAAAACGAAAAGTATAATGGCAAATAACACATATTGAGCAGTATTCGACATGTAAAAACTGACTATTTCAAACTCGTTTCCACTAAATGCCAATTGACCTTGTTGAATCATGGTGGAAATATAGTTTACAGAATAAACAACGGTCCAAACGGAATATACAACAAGTAAACCTGCAATGAAATATAATATTGTGCTTAAT
>JAWOIK010000167.1:0-7907 GCA_046484705.1 Ignavibacteriaceae bacterium
GTGTCAGAAACTTCATTTAAATAATTTAGTCCGTTATGCGATGATATTCTTAATTCAAAATCTTTTTTTATCTCCTCACCGTTTATATTAATGATATCCCAGATATAATTTACCATCTGAACTTTAACTTCGTTCTTCTCATAATCTTTGAAGAATGACAAATCAAACAAATCATTCTGTAAATTAATAAGGCTATTCATATCCGATTGCGGAACGAAAACCGCGGCTAATTGATTATTACTGGTAAAAATTTTTTTCTTTTTATTTATACTATTAAAAGTTGATTTTAAATTGTTATCTCCAATAACTCTTCCGTTAACAAACAGGCAATCTTCTTCCGGTAACTGATTTACTTTTTTCCCCGGGTTATTTCTTTTAGTAATGTTCTGAAGATAATTTCTACAGTGCAGTGAATAATCCGGATTTCCAAATGAAAGCAGCAATTTTTCCTTTAATGTAAAAGTTCCGCATATCAGATCATAAACTGGTCGGCTATAAATTAATGGTTCAAAATCCAGACAGTTGTTATCTTCAAAAATACAGATGTGCATAAAATTATTAATGAATTTATTGATGTAAAATTTAACACTTTTTGAAGTAAGAATCTTGGAAGAAATAAGAATAAATCTTTACTCGGTAACGTTTGTAACCGATGCGGTATCCCTGGAGAAGAAAGAATACATAGCAGGTATAACGAATAATGTAAGGAAGGTTGAAAAAATCAATCCGCCGATAACAGCAATACCCATAGAAACACGACTTTCAGAACCTGCACCAAGCGCTAATGCAATCGGTAATATTCCCAATACAGTGGAAAGGCTTGTCATTAGAATGGGTCTCAGTCTGGCAGCCGCTGCACTAATAACAGCTTCAGTTTTTTCAAGTCCTGCAGCTTTCCGTTGATTTGCAAATTCAACAATCAATATTCCATTTTTTGTAACAAGTCCAATCAACATAATTATTCCAATCTGACTGAAAATATTAAGAGTTTGATTGAAGTACCATACTGATAGTAGTGCTCCGGCTAATGCAAGCGGAACAGTAAAAAGTATTATAAATGGATCGCGGAAACTTTCAAACTGTGCTGCAAGCACAAGGTAGATTAACCCAAGTGCAAGAATAAAAGCAAACAACAGACTTGATGAACTTTCCAAAAAATCTTTAGACGGACCGTCGAGTGAAGTTGCAAAAGTCTCATCAAGTACTTTATCAGCAATTTCATACATAGTGTTTATACCTTCACCCAAAGTTTTACCCGGAGCCAAACCTGCAGATACTGTTGCAGAAACATACCGGTTGAATCTGAATCTCTGTGGGGGTGTACTTTGCTCCTCAATATATACAACATTATCAAGCTGAACCATTTCCCCGCGATTATTCTGCACATAAGTTGATTTCAGATTTATAGGTGCGTCACGGTTTTCCCTGTCATACTGACCAATAACCTGGTATTGCTTACCATCTTTTATGAAGAAGCCAAACCGCTGTCCGCTGAATGCAGCTTGAATTGTTTGTGCAATATCTATTGTAGAAACGCCCAGGGCTCTTGCCTTCTGTCGGTCTATTGAAAGTTGAATTTCCGGTTTATTGAATTTAAGATTAGCATCAACAATGGTGAAGATGGGGTAGTTTCTTGTTTCATCAAGAAATTTTGGAAGATATTCCCGCAACTGATCAAAGTTAGGAGCTTGAATTACGAACTGCACAGGTAGACCGCCCCGCCTGCTTCCGCCAATTGTCTGCTGCTGTGTAATGAATGTTCTTGCACCTGTTAAGGCATTAACTACAGGTGTTAGTTGATCCGCAATTTGCTGCTGAGATCTGTTCCTGAACTTTGGTTCTTTTAGTATCAGGTTTACAAATCCTGAGTTTACTGAACTGGAGGCACCAAATCCGGGTGATGTTACTGAAATTATACCTTCTTTTTCCGGAACTTCCTCACTTACAACCTGAACAATTTCGTCCATATATCTATCCATATATTCAAATGTTGCACCTTCCTGGCCCAGGACGGTAATAGACAGACGGCTTCTGTCTTCAAGCGGCGCCAGTTCGGTTGGAATGGAGATAAAAAGGATATAAATTAGTGCAACTATCACTGCAATTCCCGGAAACACTAACCATCGCTTGCTCATAAATGTAGTGATGTGCTTTTTATAAGTTTTATTTATCATCACAAAAAATGGTTCTGTAATCTCATAAAACTTATTGTGCTTTTCACGTTTCTTTAATATTCTGGAACTTAACATTGGAGTTAGTGTAAGTGCAACGAAAGAAGAAATGATTACACTGCCGGCAACAACAATTCCAAATTCCCTGAACAGCCGCCCCGTTAATCCCTGCAAAAATATAACAGGCATAAAAACCGAAGCGAGTGCAACAGTGGTTGAAAGTACTGCAAAAAATATTTCAGCAACACCTTTTCTTGCTGCTTCAAGCGGTTCCATTCTGTTTTCAATTTTGGCGTAAATGTTTTCAAGTACAACTATGGCATCATCAACTACCAGCCCGATTGCAAGGACAATACCTAAAAGCGTTAAAACATTTATTGAAAAATCAGCAAGATACATTACAAAGAATGATCCGATAAGAGAGATAGGAATTGCAATTACCGGAATAATTGTAGTTCTCCAATCACGCAGGAACAGAAAGATGATTAGAACAACTAAACCAAAAGCGATAAGAATAGTCTGCTGCACTTCAAATATAGAATCTCGGATAAACTTTGTAATATCGAACCCGATGCCTGTCTTTATATCAGCCGGCAGAGAAGCTTGTAATTGTTCAAGCCGTCGGTAGAATTCATCTGCTATGGCAATATTGTTTGCACCTGCCTGTGCGATCAATACCACCCCGACCATCGGGATGCCGTCGCGTTTTAAAATTGTGCGTTCATTCTCCGCCCCCAACTGTGCATATCCCAAATCTTTCAATCTTACCATATTGCCATCGGATTCTTTAATGATAAGGTTGTTGAACTCTTCTTCAGTCTGTAATCTTCCGATAGTCCGTATTGACAGTTCTGTAAAATCACCTTCTATCGAGCCGGAAGGCAACTCAACATTTTCTCTGAACAGAGCATTTCTCACATCAACCGGTGATAGTTGAAAAGACGCAAGTCTCGCAGGATCTAACCATAAACGCATTGAATATCGTTTCTCTCCCCAGATTCTTACAGTACTTACGCCGGGAATGGTTTGAAGTCTTTCCTTAAAAATGTTATTTGCAATTTCTGAAAGCTCCAGCAAATTACGTGTATCGCTTTGAACATTTAGAAAAACAATGGGAACTGCATCTGCATCTGCTTTGGCAACTATTGGAATTTCGATATCGGGAGGAAGATTGAACATTGCACGTGATACCCTGTCCCTGACATCATTCGCAGCAGCTTCCAGATCAATGTCAATATCAAACTCTACAGTTATTGTACTTCTTCCGTCTCGACTTACAGAAGTTAAAGTTTCAATTCCCGCTATTCCGTTTATCGATTCTTCAAGTGGTTCTGTTACCTGGCTTTCAATAACATCAGCATTTGCACCAATATAGTTTGTACTTACAGTAATTACAGGAGGATCAACGGAAGGAAATTCTCTTACACCCAGATAAGTATAACCAATAAAACCAAACACAACTATTGTAATAGACATTACAATGGCTAAAACGGGTCTTCTTATACTTACTGATGAAAGGCTCATTAAAATCTTTTACTAATTAAATTCGGATATTTTTACTTTTGCTCCCGGTCTTATTTGCAAAATGCCTGAAGTTATAACTGTGTCTCCGACATTTAGTCCGGATAGTACCTGAACTCGTGTCTCTTCACGGATGCCCAACTCAACATTTTGAGGAACAACTGTACCATCCCTGAATAAAAACACCATTTGACCTTTTAACTGGGGAACTACTGAAACTGATGGTACGAGTATGGCATCGGACGTTTCCTGTAATTTTAATTCAACATTTGCGAATGAGCCGGGTATTAAATCTTTATGAGAGCTGCTTACAGCACGTAACTGCAGTGTTCTGGTTGATGGGTCGATCCTTGGTTCTACTGCGTAAACTTTTGCAGTGTAAAATTCATTATTACCGCTTACACTAAACTCCAGTTGATCACCAATCTTTACCAATGATGAATATCTTTCCGGAATTGAAAAATCAATTTTAATACTGCTAAGATTTTGAAGTCTTGCTATAATGGTATTTGTGTTTACAAAGCTGCCTTCACTTACAGATCTTAACCCAACTATACCGCTGAATGGAGCTCGTATTTCTGTTTTTTCAATCTGAGCTTTTATTAAATCATATTCTGCTTTGCTTGCATTATACTCGTTCAGAGTGATATCATATTCTTCCTGACTGATAAGATTACGTTCAAGCAAGGTGCGTTGCCGGAATTCTTTTTCCTCAATCACATTAACTTTTGATTCTGCTCTTCTTAGCTGTGCCTGAAGTTCTGAATCGTTTATCTTTACAAGTAAATCACCTTTATTAACATAACTGCCTTCACGGAAATTAATATTAGTAATCTTGCCAGTAGTTTCACTTCGTAATTCAATTTCTTCATTAGCCATGATTGATCCGGTTGAACGTACAGTGTTACCCAACTTTTCCGGTTTAACAATGTGCGCTTTCACAGGTATAACCATATTCATTCTTGAAGCAGGGTTGTTTGGGGCCGGGTTACTATCTGAGGAAAAAAACTTTGGAATTAAAAAGACCGACAGTACAATTATTACAATTACTGCAATTAAATATCCTTTGAACTTATTTTTCATATTTTTAGCCATACGACTATTTAACAAGTGAATTATGTGCAGAGTTCAACAAAAGTTAAAATAACAAAAAAGCCAGCAAGAGCTGGCATTTTGCAATAAATGTCCTTAAAGAAATATTCTACTTTTTCTTAGAATATTTTTTGTTGAACTTTTCAACTCTTCCTGCCGAATCGAGTAACTTTTGTTTCCCGGTAAAGAATGGGTGTGAACCACTTGATATTTCAAGCTTAACTAGTGGATAGGTGTTCCCATCCTCCCATTTAATCGTTTCTGTTGCTTTGATTGTAGATCGGGTTAAGACTGCAAAATCACAAGATGCATCTTGAAAAACTACCGGTCTGTATTCCGGATGAATACCTTTTTTCATTATTAAAATCCTGATTATTAACTATTATTATTCAAAACGTGGCTGTAAATATAGATTAATAGCCCTTTATTTCCAATCTATTTAGTGTTATGAATTACTGAAATTTTGTTCAATTGTGGTTAAAAACCTTACTATTGGAGTCTTATTTAATGCTCCGGTAATTTTAGGTTAAAAACTTATATGGAGCTTTTTCATCTTCCTCCAAAGTGTTGAAGGATTGATCTCTAATGCTTTAGCTGCATTAGTTCTGTTTCCATTGAATTTAGCTAACGCATCAAGAATCATTTGCTTTTCGGCATCCTGAATCATATTTGTTGAAACAATTTCATGCTTTGGTCTCTGTTGTTTAATTCTCTCGGGTATATGACCGGATTGAATAATTTCACCCTGGCAAAGAACAAAACTGTGTTCAATTACATTTTCAAGCTCCCTGATATTGCCGGGCCAATGATAGCTTTCCAGAATTTTATAGGCTTCGGGCGAAAAGTGAGTGACTTTTTTAGAAAATCGTTCATTATATTTTTTTATAAAGTGATTGACAAGTAACGGAAAATCATCCATTCTTTCTCTTAAAGGAGGAATATGAATATTAATGACATTTATCCTATAGTAAAAATCTTCACGAAATCTTTTCTCCTGAATTTCATGTAAGAGATTTTTATTTGTTGCTGCAATTATTCTTACATTAATATTTATTGCTTTATTACCACCGACTTTTTCAAACTGTCGGGTTTCAATAACCCTTAATAACTTTGTTTGTACAGGCAAAGAAATATCACCAATCTCATCAAGGAATAATGTTCCCTTATGTGCAAGTTCAAATCTTCCGATTTTTGTATTAATCGCTCCAGTAAACGATCCCTTTTCGTGCCCGAATAATTCACTTTCAATTAATGATTCAGCGAATGCGCTGCAATTTAAAGCCACGAAAGGACCTGTATTCCTTTCACTATTAATATGAATTGCTCTTGCTACTAATTCTTTACCTGTTCCGCTTTCACCTGTAATTAAGACAGAACTATCGGTTTCAGCCACACTTTCTAACAATGTGAACACCTTATTCATCTCTTTATTTACGCCCACAATGTTGGAAAAACTAAACTGCGTTTTAAGATGATCGGATAAGTTTTTAATTTCTGATATATCGATGAATGTTTCAACTGCACCAATTTTTTCATTTTTGTTATTAAGCAATATTCCCGAGTTAACTTTAATAGGAACTTTCAACCCTTTTTTATTAATTATTTCAAGTTCATTGCCAATGGTTGATCTACCCTTAAGCATAGTCTGTTCCATATGACAACCATTGCGACAGAGTGATGATCTAAAAATTTCCCAGCACTTTTTACCAATAGCTTCCGATTTTTTATAACCTGTAATCTTTTCGGCAGAACGATTAAATGAAGTTACGTTCCAATCATTATCAATTGTAAAAGTTCCTTCTATGTTGCTGTTGAATATTGCATCAAGTTTATTTTTCTGATCAATTAATTCCAGAGTTTTTTCCTCTATCTCTTCAGCCATTGTTAACATTTCTTTTGTATTGCGGAATACAAATACTACAGATAATACTTCTTCGTTTTTATAAATGGGTGAAATTGAAGCAAGTACATTCTTTATTCTTCCTTTGCTGTCTGTTATATTGATTGACAGGTTTGAGAAACTTCTGTTCTCATTCAACGATTCGAATATCAATTTTGCGTCGTGAGTGCTTTTATCGAACAGAAGTCCAAAATCCTTTCCGACAATCTCTTCCTCTTTGAATCCGGTTATACGGGAAGCAGCTTCATTAAAAACAATTACTTTATTGTCTTTTCCTATTACAGTGATTCCGTCCGGAATAACCAGCGCTTCTTTATTGATATCTAAAAAACTATCTACTTCCATTTTCATTAAGTTTAATTTTAATTCTTAATCAAACCTAACATTTCTCTTGCAGTATTGCAATATCATTGCAGTTAGATTGCAAAATTGCACTATTGCATAATTAAATTTCCCAATAATTCGAAGAATTAAGAATTTTGCATGGCACAAATTTGCTTTAACAGTTATTACTACATCTGAATAGTGAATATTCACAAAATTTGTAACGATAAACCCGGAGTTTAAATGAACGAATCGGATCTGAATAAGAAACATGAAGAAGTAGAAAAAAGAATTACAGAAACTGTTTCAAAAATAAAAAATCGCATTGCTGTGTTTAGCGGTAAAGGAGGTGTTGGAAAAACAACTGTTAGCGTTAACCTGGCTTACGCATTTCAATCAGAAGGATTCTCAACGGGAATTCTGGATGCAGATATAACCGGGCCGAATGTTCCTAAAATGTTAAATGTAAACAGCCAATTAATTTTTCTAAACGAAAAAATAATTCCATTTGAAAAATACGGCGCAAAGATGATTTCAATGGCTGGTGTAATTGAGCATGGTCAACCGCTAATATGGCGCGGACCAATGAGGTCCAAAGTTATAAACCAATTTCTTGCTGATGTAGATTGGGGTGAGCTTGATTATCTGATTGCAGACCTTCCGCCCGGTACCGGAGATGAAATTTTAACTATTGCACAGCAAATGAAACCGGAATATGCCGTTATTGTAACAACCCCACAGGAAGTTTCCATAATTGATGCAGAACGGGCCCGGATCCCGTGGGAGACGACGAAGGGGGATGGTGGATCCCGCTGGGCTTCTTCCTTCTGGGGTGGGGCGTGCTCATGGCCGCCTTCGGCATCTTCCTCAGGCGGGAGGGCGGACGCTTCGCCCGGAGG
>JAWOIK010000063.1:0-3501 GCA_046484705.1 Ignavibacteriaceae bacterium
TCGAACATAGAATGAACAGAAGGCTGAAATCCAACTAATCTCAAATCGCCTCCCATACTGGTAACTTTTTTAAGCGAAACCACAAGCGCCCCAAGAAAAGTTGAATCTATAAATTCACAATATGAAAGATCAACAACTATCTTTTTCCATCCCTGCTCGATTTCAGAAACGAGGGTATGTTTAAAGTTGTCCGCTTCCTTCATGGTAGCTCTGAACAGATTAACAGTAATAACAAGAATATCACCTTGTGTTTCACGAGTAAATTCCATAATGATCCCTCTAAAATTTATACTCTGTTTTCAATTCGGTATTTGTCCATTAAGCGGTAAATGGTGGCTCTACCAAGTTTGAGCTTTTTGGCAGCTTCAACAATGTTACCGTTTGTTACCTTTAATGCGTGCCTTATTGCTTCTTCTTTTAATTTTTCGAACGGAATAATAGTTTCATCACTAAACAACGGACCGTTAACATCAGCAGATGTAGTATTTTCCGCTGTACGTAAATGTGCCGGTAAGTCATCAACGTCAATCATATCTGAGTCTGTAATAATAATACATCTTTCAATAGTGTTTTCAACTTCCCGAACATTTCCCGGCCAGTTATATTCATAAACTATTTTTAATGCTCTTTTAGTAAAACCTTTAATTTGTTTGCTTAATTTTTCACTGAACTTTTTTACAAAATGCTCTGCAAGAATAAGGATATCGCCTCTTCTGCTCCTTAGTGGAGGAACGAAAATAGGGAATGAATTTAATCTGTAAAAAAGGTCCTCTCTGAATTCCTTATCTTCAACTGCGTGTTTCAAATCTCTGTTGGTAGCGGATATAATTCTTACATCGGTTTTTATTAGTTCTGTTCCACCGACTCTTTCAAATTCTTTTTGCTGAATTACACGGAGCAGTTTTGCCTGCAGAAGCATTTCAAGTTCACCAACCTCATCAAGAAATATAGTGCCCCCGCGTGCGATCTCGAATTTTCCAAGCTTTCTTTGATGTGCTCCCGTAAATGCACCTTTCTCGTGTCCAAACAATTCACTTTCAAGAAGTTCCCGGGGAATGGAAGCACAATTTACAACAACAAATGGTTTGTCTTTTCTTATGCCGTTATAGTGAATAGCTCTGGCTATAAGTTCTTTACCAGTACCGCTTTCACCATAAATTAGAACCGTAATATCGTTATTCAAAACCTTTGAGACCAGTTTAAATACATCCTGCATCCTGCCGTCAGCCGAAATAATATTATCGAAGCTGTATTCCTGTTTAACATTTTCACGCAGGTTCAGCAACTCTTTGGTCAGGTCATAATTCCTGATAGCATTTTTGATAGAGAGTTCAAGTTTCTGCTGATCGATTGGTTTTGTAAAATAATCGTAGGCACCGTAACGAAGCGACTCAACAGCAACTTCAATGCTGCCTTGTGCCGAAAGCATAATTACAGGCAGGCTATCATCGAATTGTTTTATTTTTTTAAGTGTCTCAATACCATTAACACCGGGCAGCATAATATCAAGTAAAACCAGATCAGGTTTTTTAGTCAGATTCCTGATTGCATCTTCTCCGTTGGAATATGTATCCACCTCATATTTCCACCTGTCTTTTACCCAGTAAGAAAGCAGTTTAGATATTGCCTGCTCGTCGTCTACTATAAAAATGAGTTTTTCCAAAACTTACCTTAATTATTTCTCTCTTTATTAAACTTTAAAAGTTTAAGGATAATTGTTGTTCCCTTTTGCGGTTCGCTTTGAACCGTTATTAATCCTTTATGCAAATCTACAATTTGTTTCACAAAAACCAATCCGATACCTGTGCTGATAACATCTGATTCCTGCCTGTTTACCTTATGAAACTTCTGAAAAATAAACGGTAATTCCTTATCCGGAATACCGATGCCTGTATCTGTAATAATTATTTCAACTTCGCGATATAAATTACTAATAATTACTCTTATTCTGCCTCCGGAATTTGTAAACTTTACAGCATTATTAAGCAATGCCTGTAATGCCTGGCTGATCCTGTCTCTATCTGCCTCAATCATTATTGGTTCTGATGGCAATTCCTGGTTAAATATAATTTTTTTTGTTTGTGCAATTTTCTGATGCTCTTCACAAACAACTCTTGTTAGTTCAACGATATCAAAATGAGTTTTATTGATTGTAATTACTCCTGCTTCTATCCTGGATAAATCTAAAACATCATTGATCAGCTTAGCCAGCCGTTTTCCTTCGTTAAGAATTATAGAGTTAAATTCCAGTCTGAGTTCATCGGGCATTTTAGGATCGGAATTAATTGTTTCGGAAAATCCAACAATAGATGCAAGCGGTGTTCGCAGTTCATGCGATATGTTAGAAACAAATTCACTTTTCAATCTGTTAAGTTCATCCAGCAGGGCTTTATGCTGATTTGAACGCGCTCTTTCTACTTTTATTATTCTTTCGGTTTCAATCAGTCGTGGCTCTAATTCATGAAGTTTTGATTCGAGTTGCTTCATCCTGGTAATGTTCCTGCCCACTCCCAGTAACCCGATGATTCTATCTTCGGACAATACGGTTTTAACATTCAAATCAACAAATACTTTTTTTTCATACTTTGTTATAAAAGCAACCTCAAATTTTCCTTCACCCCTTACCTCAATAATTTTTGATAATTCCGCATAAGTATAATTCAGATTATCCGGATCTAAATAATCAGTCAGGTGTTTACCAACAAACTCATCAGGGTTATAATCAAGCAGGTCGGCACCGTTATTATTCACGGATAAAAAACATCCTTCTTTATCTATAATAAATACTATATCGCCTGAAATTTCATTAAACTCCTTGAAAAAATCTTTCCAGTTGCCCATTTCCAATAACTTTAAAGATGAAAGCACCGAATGATCGGAGTCATAATTCAACAATAACCTGCCTATAGCCTTTATTTGTCTATTTAAAAAATCTCCAAGGAACGGCGGAATTTCATAATAATTTTCATTTTTAGAACAAGCAACAATTAAATAGAAATTCCTCTCAGATGCAGATATTTTAATTTCCTGGTAATACGAAATAAAATATTTATTTTCCTTTAATTCTTTGTTTAGTGATGAACTAATCATGGAAGTAACATCCTCTTCATTCATAACATGAAGCAGTTCATTCACAGAGATTAATATTGCCGGCAAAATCAGAGAATTTCCCTTATTCGCAATTTTCACAAGTGAGTAACCGTCGAAGTAAAGAAGCGATACATCATCCGCTGATGTAGATTCTTTCAACAGTAATAATATGTTTTCTATAAAGTTTAACATGGTTTAACGAGATATGTAACCAAAATATAATGATTTTGAATTGAAATCAATTATTATATTTGAAGGGAGGAAATTAAATATCGTATAATTATTACTCAATTATTTAATTCTTGTTTTTGTAATGCCTCGTAATACTTGCGAATCAGATCTTCAAAATCCTTTCTGTATCCTTCTCTAACAGCACGATTTAGCTCATCCTTGATTTTATTTTTTCCTCTT
>JAWOIK010000077.1:0-8576 GCA_046484705.1 Ignavibacteriaceae bacterium
ATCACCTGCAAGAATATTATTCGCTCCCTCTGATGAAGAGATGGTAAAATTGATCAGTCCCGCTTCAGTGCCTGCGCCGTATCTCCAGTAACCAGAACAGTAAATCACCGAATCAAGACTTCCAACCTGAAAGATTATATATCCTATATTCTTATTCGTGAAAGCAGATAATTTTTCTCCGCTCACTTTTAAGACTATATTATCTCCAAAGTATTCATTTCCTTCAACGACTTTATATACACCTTCCATTATGCTTTTTGAATCGTTACTAAGAGGATCAGTCTGATTCATAAATCCGCTGCTGTCTACGGGGGGATACTCTACGTCAATAACAAATTCGCAAGATGTAATTAGAAAAAGTACAACCGTTATTAATATTATTTTCATAAATTAAAACTAAAAATTATTTCGGGAATAAATAAAAACTTATCGAAAGTAGAGAATGTAACCCACATAGGATAGTAGAATTTGGTAAAACTTGTTTTAAATCCGATAACTAAAAAATTATCTTTCCAAAGAGGCTGCTCTAAAAACAGAGCAAGCGAATAACCTGAAAAAGTTTTAAAATCGCTTGTTACATTAACATTCCCAATTTTTACGGACTGATCAAGCACAAACATTAATTCTGATTTTAATGATATACTGAAATTAGGGAATAAATATCCTGCCGAAATATTAGGATAAACAAACCAGCCGCTGATCTTTGTTTTAAAATCGACTTGATCGAATGCTCCCAAAAAATATCCAGCATCACCTCCCAGGGAAATACTTAGTTTGTCATATTCATAAGTCCACTTAGGACCTAGTACCAAATGAAGAGTAATTAAATTTGATTCGGCACTGGCTTCGGCTAAAAAATTATTTGTTATACCTAATTTTGCTTTGTATGAAACTAATGGAGCCCTGAATGCATCGTCAGATTCAACAATATCTTCAGGAAGGCTGGCTAATCTTAAACCCAACGTGTGAATAAAAGTCCCAGGCTCCAACTTATGAGGATAGAAGTAAGAATTGTTTTTAATATCAATGTCCTGAGACCATGCTGTGCTATAAGACAATAGACACATAAGAATCAGAATGAAAATCCGGATTCGGCTAACCACTATCATTTTCATAATCATTATCATAATTTACATTTCATTTTTTCATTCTGCTATAAATAATCATCTCAATCAAATTGTAGTTATGTCTGGGCTAAAATAACGAATATTATCATTTATAATACAACATATGTAAGGAAAAAGAATTTTAAATACATAGCTATTTGATAGTTCAAGCATTTCATAAATTATATAATCCGATAGAATTCTTGCGAAAATTACGTAAAATTTCATCTGCTTATAAATAAACCTGATTTTATAAATTAATCTTTGAATTTTATCGTTACGAATAGCTCGAACATTAATTAAAAATTATTCCTGAATTCAGACAGTTATTTCCATTTTCAGTTTTTGTTACAAAAACTTGTTTTTATTTAAATACTTTTGGTTTAACTTATAAATGTGATTTCGTAAAATTTGAAAGTATCCATATTCCGGGGAGGTCTTATGTTTCTTTCGCGTTTAACTTTTCTGATTATCTTCTGCCTCATCATTTCTTCTATTAATTTATTTCCACAAAATGTTTCTGTAAAATGGGGTGAAATTCCATTAGAAGATATTACAATGGCATCCTTTCCAAAGGACACAAATGCTTCTGCACTTATTCTGTATGATTTTGGAGAGACAACCATTAATAATGATTTGGAAGTAGAATTTTTTATCCATTCCAGAACTAAGATATTTAATCAAAACGGGTATGATTTCGGAACTCATTCCATTGTTATCAGAACCGACGATAACCTGGAAAGAATTCAGGATCTTGAAGCTGTTACGTATAATTTCAACACTTCTTCAGGTATTGAAAAATTTCCGTTAAACAAAGATGATATTTTCAAAGAGCGGGTGGATGACAGAAGAACCAGATATCGATTTACATTGCCAAACCTTCAACCGGGGTGTGTGGTTGAATACAGATATAAAATTGTTTCCAAAAGTCTTTGGCTGGTGCGTGACTGGAGGTTCCAAACATCTGAACCGGTCAGGTGGAGCGAATATATTCTTCGTGCTCCTAAATCAATTGCTTTTGCTACCGTTGCTACAGGCACAGAGCGCTGGGAAGTTATAGAAAATGAAGAGGTTCCGCAGCACTTTGATGGCAGAGCACTTTCGTACCTTGGTAGAAATATTGTAATGTGCAATCAATACAGGTATGCTGTTAAGGATGCAATTGCTTTAAGAGATGAACCCTATGTAACAACAATGGCGGATTATTATAACAAAGTTCAGGTTCAACTGGTTGGTTATGCATTCCCTTCCGGCGGTAAACAGCAATATTTTACAACCTGGGAGAACTTTGTAGAGGAACTATTGGATGATGATGATTTTTATGAAATGCTTGATGTAACAGGAGATATCCGGGACCTATCAAAAAAAATAACTTTGGGCATGACTTCACAGGAAGAAAAGTTCAAAGCTATTTATGATTGGGTTTCCACTTCGATTGTCTGGACAAAGGAGAACCGGGTTTTTTGTTCCGGAGATAGCGACGATGTACTTGAGTACAAAAAAGGTAATAGTGCAGATATAACTTTTCTGCTCCTTTCACTGCTTAAAAGTGTCGGGATCGAAGGGCAGCCGGTAATATTAAGTACAAGGGATAACGGTCAGATAGTGGATGCGTATCCCATAATATCCCAGTTCAATTATGTACTGGCACTTGTAAATATAGACGGCAAAAATTATTTCGTAGATGCCACTGATAGTTACAGACCTTATGATTTACTCCCGATTAAAGTATTAAACGTTCGGGGATTAGTTATAAAGGAAGGCCCCCCCGAATGGGTAACCATTACTTCGGATAAAGTAATTGGTGAAAAATCCTTAACTAATATTACAGTAGATGAAGCTGGATCAGTTTCTGCAGTAATCGAGGTGCAATACTCAGATTATCGAAGTTTAAGTATTAAGCAAAATCTTGAAAATAAAACTGATCTGGACCTTGCTAAAGAACTTCTGGATGTAGATGCCCTTGGATTCACTGTTGATTCACTTAAAGTTCTGGGCAAAGATGATGTAAATAAACCGATACGACTGCAGGTCAATCTTTCGTCTTCAACATATTCACAAGTCGGCGGGGATTTAATTTATCTGAATCCTTTTATAATAAAAACCATTAGTGAAAATCCATTTAAATCAACTAAAAGAAAATTTCCGGTTGACTATTCTTATTTAAGAAGTAAGACCACTGTTTGCATAGTTAATTTACCAGCTGGTTATGAGTTAAAAGAAGTTATTAATGATAAAAAAACAAATGTCAGAAAAAGTATCATATTTTCAAAAACCGCCGGAGTCAATGAGAACAGGGTTCAACTTATTAGTAAACTGGATATAAATGAACAAACTATTAAGCCTGAGTTTTATGAACAACTCAGATCATTCTATAACCAGATAATCAATTCGGAATCCGAATTGCTGGTTATTGGATTAAAACAAACTGAGCCCATAAGTGGTGAATAATTAAATATTTCAAAGGTTCGTTATGAATAAATTTAATTATGCGTTATCAATCGTATGGTTTTGCCTCTCTTCCATCTCCCTCGCACAGGAATATGCAGTTGATAACATCAAACCTGAACTACGTTCAGATGCCAATGCATTAATTCGTAAACACCACATTTATTTCGAAATAAAGAATGAAAAGAATGCCTTGAAAAGAGAAACTTTTGCAGTTACTATTTTCAGTAAGGATGAACAGCGATACGGTGAAAAGTTAATCTGGTATGATAAATTTTCAGAAATAGAAATGCTTGAAGGAAAATTATTTGATTCTCAAGGCAAATTAATCAGGGAGTTGAGTAAGAAAGAAATAAGTGATTACAGTGCTTTCAGAGACTTTTCTTTGTATGAGGATACAAGAGTTAGAGTTGCCGAATTGTATTATGATAAGTTTCCCTACACTGTTGAATTTACTAATGAGATTAATTATGATGGCTATATAAGCTGGCCTACCTGGTATTCAAGAAGAACCATGGATCCGGTTGAGTATACAAAGTTTGAAGTAGTTATTCCAAAAAGTTTTAATTTACGTTACTGGTGCAATCAGGACTCTGTAAAACCAACAGTTAAATCCAGTTCCTATAACAGCCACTACTTATGGGAAAAATTTGATCAGGTGTCTTTAACGCGGGATGTAATTGGTGAAGATATCGAAGATGTTGCAACTATAGTTATGATAGCTCCGGAATCATTCCAAATTGAAGGTTATAAAGGAAACATGAATTCCTGGAATGAATTTGGTAAATGGATGCTCCATCTCTATGATGAAAAACAAAGTAAACCAAAGCCATTTCTCGATATCGTACCATCGATCATTTCTTCGGCATCAACTGACAAAGAAAAGATTGCCATACTTTATGATTACCTCCAGTCAAAAACCAGATATGTAAGCGTTCAATTGGGAATTGGCGGCTGGCAGCCGTTTGATGCTTCGTATGTTCACGAAAGAGGTTACGGCGATTGCAAAGCGCTGACCAATTATATGATAACTCTGCTCGGTATAGCAGGCATACAGGCATATCCGGTTCTTATAAATAATGGCTCGGACAGGTACCCTTTAATTGAAGAATTTCCAAGTAATCAATTTAATCATGTTATTGCATGTGTTCCCCTAGAGTCTGACACAGTCTGGCTGGAATGTACAAGTCAGACTTTAGCTTTTGGAAGAATAAACTGGAGTAATGAAAATCGTGGAGCTCTTATGATAACTCCTGAAGGAGGAGTGATTGTAAAAACACCAAAGACTAATCATCTTGATAACATTACTTCTAAAAAAATTAGGGCTAAGTTCACTGGACGCAATGTAGAAGGAGAAGCGTATATAAACTGGAACGGGAATCAAATGGATAATGTTCGCCCGGTTGCAATTCAATCCTCTCCAAAAGAACAAATTCAATGGATTACTTCACTAACAAAACAGCAGGGATTAAATGTGCACGGATATTCGTTTAATACTTTAGAAAACTCACAACAGAATATTAGTTTAAATTTAAATTTCTCTTTAAGTGCTTACCTGACCTACACCGGTAACAGATTATTCTTTAATCCCAATTTGGTTGAAAAAATCACTGTCGTTCCACCGGAAGTACCTGAAAGACTATCTCCTGTAAGATATAAATACCCGAATTCAACTATTGATACTATAATTTTTATTTTGCCGGGAGAATACAAAATTGAATCCGTACCCCGGGAAATTTCACTATCAACTTCATTTGGAAATTTTGTATCTAAAACTACTATCCGCGATGATTCAACAATTGAATACATCAGGATCCTTGAAATTCTGGATTATTCTATTCCGGCTGAAAAATATTCTGAGTACAGAAACTTTTTTATGGAGGTTGTTAAAAATGACCGATCACAAATTGTTCTAATCAAAAAGTAATGAAAAAATTGACTGAGATAATTAAGTTGTAATTGCACTGATGATACTGCCATTCATTGTGCGGATGAACAGAGGTGTTCGGGAATACTTAATGCAAGGAAATTGACCGGATGAAAAAGTTCAAATCAAACTAAGAATATTAAATAAGATTTTTTGTGAACAAAAATATAATTCTAAAGTCTACATTAATAGCTCCTTGCGGAATGAACTGCGGGCTATGCATAGGCTATCACCGAGCTGGGAAAAGGTGTGCCGGCTGCCAATCAACATCAGATAATAAACCGATCCATTGCATCAATTGCTCAATAAAAAATTGTGAGTTGTTAGCAAAAAGTAATTCAAAATTCTGTTATGGATGTTCTAAGTTTCCTTGCATCAGAATTAAAAATCTTGATAAACGCTACAGAGAGAAATACGGTATGAGTATGATTAATAATTTAAACTCTATAAAAGAAATTGGCATCCGTAAATTCATTATGCTGGAAAGAAAAAAATGGACTTGTTCAAATTGCGGAAATATTGTTTGTGTTCACAGGGAGTTATGTCTGGTTTGCGGAACAAAAAGAATTTTTCACAAAGGAATAGAATGGAAGAAGCAGTCTTAACTGATAAAAACGAATTTCCAACGGAAGAAATTATACTTTCGCATTTAGGAAGATCAGAAAAATTTTGGAAATCAGTCTTCGATTATATTCACTTAGAATATCCGCAATTAACGGAGCATTGGCGATATTATAATGATGGCAAAAGCTGGCTTATGAAGGTAACAAGTAGAACAAAAACAATTTTCTGGCTTTCAGTTATAAAAAATTCATTCAGGATTACTTTTTATTTCACAGATAAAACTGAGGCAGATATTTTCAGCAGTTCCGTTTCTGATGAACTGAAAGATCAATTTAAAAATGGTAAACGATTTAATAAAATACGCGGACTTACAATAACTTTTAGAAATAATAAAGATGTTGAGAATACTAAAACATTGATTGCAATTAAATCCGCCATTAAATAGTTTTAAAATTATAAAGCTTCAGTATTTTCTGAGACTTTTCAATCTGCTCCGCAAACAATAACTCTTAGAACAATCTTTTCTAACAGTAAAGAGCTTTATACCTACCAATATTGTTTTAAAATGTTGGCTGGGAGATGATTTTCAGCCAATACTTGATTGTCTAGTTTTTGTATTCTCGGAAACCATCCCACCCTTTTGTTGTAAGAGTCCCTGAGGCTTCAGTTTTGGGATTTTTTACTGGGACTTGTGAGTTTGTAAATAATTTATTCAGATATTAATTCAATCAATCGAAATTCTGCATACCCTTAAAACAGAAACATTTCTTTGTTTCCAAATTCTTAATACAGTAATAAGTTTCTATGCAAACCAATTACCAATAATCAGGTTCATAAACCTATATTTTTCTGCGAAATAATTGAGATGAACTTATTTTTTTTCCATACTATATGAATGTATGGTCGAATAGTGAAAATATAAAGTGATTTAATTCCTTCCGGAAAATTGAGTTTAGGTTTTAAATTTATTTAGTTTGTAGTTGATCTTATGCACAACATTTTTTATTTGTTTATAAAGTTTTTTTAATACCAAGTTTAAATTTTATCAAACTTTAAATGAAGACAATACCTTTAAGATTTATTAATTCAAATCCAAAAGCTCTGAATGAATTTGAGAACTTCAGTATTAGGAAAATTGATGAGCTAGTAGAAAAAATTGATTTAATCCAGGATACACACAGACACGACTTTTTTTTCATACTTGCATTGCTAAAAGGAAAGGGTGACCACACAATAGATTTTATACCTTACAAGATTAAGAATCATACAATATTTTTTATGCGACCGGGCCAGGTTCATCAATTGAATCTTAAAGCAGGAAGTACAGGATATTTAATCCAGTTTAAAAAGGATTTCTATCTAACCAATGAAAAAGACTCAAGGCTATTATTAAGAAATGCGAGTAGTAAAAATATTCTGCAGACTGATGTAAAAACTTTCAATAAGTTATATTCAATCCTTACGGAGATATTCAGGGAAAGCAATACTAAAGCTGAAAACTATTATGAAGTCATTAAAGCAAGCTTTAGTATCTTTTTTATTGAAATGGTAAGGTATCAGCAAAAGCTTGAACAACATATGGATAAAGGTATAGTATTAAACCAGGATCGTTTAGAAGATTTTATGGAACTTTTAGACGCTCATATTTCTAAAAATAAACAGCCCGCTCAATATGCAAAGATGTTAAATCTTACTCCATATCAACTAAACACAATAACTAAAACTGCATTGGGCAAAACCAGCTCAGAACTTATCAATGAACAAATAATCCTTGAATCGAAACGTTATCTACTCTCAACATCAAATCAGATTAAAGAAATCGCCTACCACCTTGGTTATGAAGATACTTCATATTTTATAAGATTTTTTAAGAAACATACCGGCCTTTCTCCAGAAGCTTTCAGGAGCAATTTCAGTTAAGTCCTGTTAAACTTCATTTTTGTCCTATCACACTAACCATCTACCTAAATAGATTTAATACGGAAAATAAATTAATTAAAAAAAGGTAGACAGTATGAAATCAAAACTAAAATTAATAGCAAGTATAAAAATCTGGGTTGTAATATATCCCGCGCTAACTCTGTTTCTTTATTTATTTAAAGAACCTTTATCGGTAATGCCTCTTTATGTAAGAACATTACTTATGACAATTTCTCTTGTACCCTTAATAGTATTCGTCGGTGTTCCAGTCGTTGATTCGATCCTCAATTATTTTTCGAGAGCAACAAAGAAGGAGATGAATACGAAATGAATATTGTATTAAAAGTAAGCGCTATCGGCATCGGAGCTACTTTAATGCTGGACTTTTGGAATTTCTTGTTGGGTCTATTTGGTATAAAAAGTCTGGATTATCGTTTTGTTGGAAGATGGATTGGCAATTTCGTTAACGGCAAATTTTATCATAGTAATATTATGATGACACCACCTGTTCAAAATGAATTATTTATCGGATGGACAGCACATTATATAATTGGCATTTCATTTTCCTTCGTGCTGATTATGGTTTTCGGAAATGGGTGGTTAGAAAAACC
>JAWOIK010000176.1:0-6375 GCA_046484705.1 Ignavibacteriaceae bacterium
AGGCAACGAAATGGCAGAATGGTTTTTAAACAAGCTGAAGAGCTAAATAACCCTGCACCGCACCACGAGTGCAAAAACACCCCGACCACTCTGCGTTCGGTGCGGGGCACGGAGCGCCACCGTCCGCCAGCTGGCGGAGCAACAGACACATACCGCCGGGCCGTTACCGCCAAGTGTAGGTGCGACAGTAACAAATAAAATAAAAGGTCAAGCTATGAATGAAAAAGTATTAAACCACACTCTTTTAAAATCAATAATATTACACCTCTTTCCTGGCATAATAACTGGATTAGCTTATTTTTTACTTGTGCCTGTTGTAAATGAATTAGGTTATCCTTCGGTTATCGCATTAATCATAGCCGGTATAATAGCTTTAGTTCCTTTTGAATTTGGAGTATTATATTATCAAAAAAAGAGAACGGGCAAAAGTTTTTTCAATGGAGTTATAAAGTATTGCAAACCAATCCCGCTATGGCAATACTTTTTATGGATTCCAATAATATTTTTATCAGCTGGAATTATTTTCAGTGTATTCAATAATCTTAATTTAGATATTAATGAACTATTTAGTTGGATTCCTGATGAGTATATTTTAGGAAATGGCTTAACAAATGAATATACAAAGCAAAAGTTATTAATCACATACTCATTGTTTTTTGTCTTTATAGTGATTGTTTTCCCCGTGATAGAAGAACTGTATTTCCGTGGATACTTATTACCACGTATGCCTGCAAAACTAGGAGGATTTACAACAATTAGTCATAGTGCACTTTTTGCATTATATCATACGTGGACACCTTGGCTTTTTGTAACCAGAACATTAGCTGTTTTTCCATTGATTTTTATCGTTAAACGAAAAGAAAATATTTGGGTGGGAATAATAGCACATTGTTTACTTAATTCACTAGACTTTTTTATGGGAATAGCTTTCATTAGCAATATTTCATAAAATTCCAACATTAAAATTAAATTACACCATGAAAAATATATTGCTAATACTGGGTTTATTTGCATTATCGTTTTATAGTAATGCTCAATCAGAAAACATTGTAATAGGAAAAATTGATACCATTAATTCAAGCATTTTAAATGAAAAACGACCAATTTGGATACATAAACCAGATAATGTCATAGACAATAGCGATACTCCAAAACAATATCCTGTTGTTTATTTATTAGACGGTGATTGGCATTTTGTTTCTGTTGTAGGTATGTTACAGCAATTGAGTTATATCAATGGAAATACAATTTGTCCTGCGATGATTGTTGTAGGAATACCTGTTAAAGACCGATTCAGAGATTTAACTCCAACCTGCGATAGTTTAATCAGTGTAACATCTGGTGGATATAATAATTTCATTTCATTTATCGACAAAGAATTAATTCCATATATTGATTCAACATATCAGACAGCACCTTATAAAATATTAATAGGTCATTCATTAGGAGGTTTAACTGTTATGAATACCATAATTAAATCTCCTGAAATGTTCAATGCCTATGTTGCTATTGACCCAAGCATGTGGTGGGATAATCAAATATCGTTAAAAGAAGCAAAAATATCGTTATCAGAAAAAAGGTTTGAAAATAAAAGATTGTTTTTGGCAATTGCCAATAATATGAACAGAGGTATGGATACCATAAGTGTAAGAACTGACAATACAAGAAACACTTTATCAATCCGTTCAATATTAGAATTATCTGACAATTTAAATTCAAATACCGATAATAAATTGAATTATCAAACAAAATATTATATCAATGAGAAACACAGCTCTATACCTCTGATTGCGACTTATGACGCTCTTCATTTTATCTTCGACTTTTACAATTTCCCGATAGATAAATCAGATTATGCAGATACGACTATGGCATTGGGATATAGAATAGAAAATCATTATAATGTTGTTTCCGAAAAAATGGGATACAAAATTTATCCTTCCGAAAGTATTATCAATACATTGGGGTATAATGCAATATATATGAATAATTTAGCTTTGTCAGAATATTTTTTCAAAATGAATATAAAAAATTATCCTGACAGTTATAATGCCTACGATTCTTTGGGTGATTATTACCTGGCAATAAATGATAAAGAACAAGCAATTAATATGTTTGAAAAATCTCTTTCAATTTTTGAAAATCCTGATACAAGAAAAAAATTAGAAAGTATTAAAAATTAAAAAAACTCAAAAGCGATGAAGAAGGGAGAAATGAAGACATATAGCTTAGAGGAGATATCCATATGTCATTGTCTTTCTGTGCCGCGAGAAATTTCTAACTAAAGAGGACCATTATGTGGCCGGCGGCACAGGCTGCCCCTGACGGTACCGTCAGGGGACTTCCGCCAGCTGGCGGATCACGGTTTATGCCAACGCGAGAATAAACTAATAACCGCATAATCCTACATCGCACCACGAGTGTAAAAACACCCCGACCTCACTGCGTTCGGTACGGGGCACAGCGC
This sequence comes from Ignavibacteriaceae bacterium, assembly GCA_046484705.1. GTDB lineage: Bacteria > Bacteroidota > Ignavibacteria > Ignavibacteriales > Ignavibacteriaceae > JAGXRK01. Next base: position 2,468 of record JAWOIK010000176.1, read on the forward strand.
GCCACCATGACTCTGCGGCAACAGACATATACCGCCGAACGTTAGCACCAATAAACACATCGTACGGGAAAATACATCACAATGGTATTGATTTAAAAAAGCCAATAAATAAAACTCTTTATGAAAAGGATTCTAATTGCTTTATTCTTAACAGGAATTATTGTAAATTCTTTAGCTCAAATGCCTGTAAATACTCCTGCAAATATCAAAAAATATAAATCTATTTGTCGTGAGAATATATACAAGGAGATGAAAGGAATGTATCGGGAGCCGGGAGGAGCACTAAAATATCCTTTCCTGGCACCGGGAAGCAATCAATATCTTGATATGCTCTGGGACTGGGACTCGTGGCTGAGCAATGTTGCACTTCGACAAATATTGCTTGAACATGGCAATGAAAAGGACAGGGAACAGGCGCTCAAATATGAACAAGGATGTGTGCTTAATTCCCTCAGCTACGGAGGAATGGACGGCTGGATCCCTATTTGGATTGAACGTAATGCCCCTAGCAGACAAGAGATGTTAAGTGTTCGTAATCCATGGAAAAGTAATATGCATAAACCAACCCTGGCACAACACGCAGCATTTATTGTACAAAATATGAATGGCGATGCGGAGTGGTTACGTGATGATTTTTATATTTTGCAAGCCTTTGTAAGTAAGTATCTCAACTTTCATCGTCACCCAGCTACAGGACTAATTTACTGGGAGACTGATGAAGCAATAGGAGTAGATAATGACCCGAGTACCTTTTACCGTCCTCACGAAAGTTCAGGGTCTATATTCCTCAATGTGCTTATGTACAAAGAGCTAAATGCAACAAGTTACCTCGCTGATTGTCTCAAGCTCCCTGATATATCAAAATATTATAGACAAGAGGCTGAAAAATTAAAAGAAAAAATAAGAGAACATTGCTGGGATCCGCGTGACAGGTTTTACTATAGTGTTGACTTAAACTTACTCCCCATAGAAAAACCAAATATAACTTCCCTCCAACCCGGGAAATTATATTTGCATGTAGGACAGCCCCGCACTTACGATTGTCTGATTCAACGCTTGAGCGTATGGAGTGGTTTTATGGCCATGTGGGGTAATATTGCAACCCCGCAACAAGCAAAAGAGATGGTTGAATGCCATTTCCACGATATTACATCATACAACGCTCCGGCAGGTATCCGCACGCTGTCACCATTGGAAAAAATGTATGATACACGGGCAAGCGGTAATCCTTCATCGTGGCAAGGTCCTATTTGGATAAATGTTAACTATTTGGTATTCCGGGGTCTTATAAACTATGGATACAATAATGAGGCAAAAGAGCTAGCCGAGAAAACAATTTTACTTTTAGGCAGAGATTTTGAACGTTTTGGTGCTTTGCATGAATATTACCTGCCTGACAATGGAGAACCTGTTCTGAATAAAGGATTTCAAAATTGGAATTTTCTTGTACTCAATATGGCGGCTTGGCTTGATAATCTCCCTGTTGTAACTGAATTTTAGTTTAGTATATAATACTTATAATAAGTATATTAAACAGAACTAACTTGTCATAAAAATAATTAACTGGTGCTTACACGGACAATAAAGGTAAGTTGTTTGTCACACTTTTTGCTTTTGCTCCTGTACCCAAGATTACCTCTGTAAAGGATAGAGCCTGTTTGTTACAAAGACGGAAGTTTCTGCATAAAAGATTCAACCTGGACTGAACAAACAAAACTTCTCCGGAAAATATAGAGAAAATCAAAGAACATATGCCAGAGACAAATGTCTATATTAAAGGAAAGAAAATAGATAAGCACGCTAATAGAAATGCGAAATGAAAAATAGTCACGAAATGAATCAAAGCAAAGAGAGTAAAAGTCACTATACAAAATTCGTAGTGATGTTGCTAGGATCCTTTATCGCTATGTACATAACAATGTATTTAAATACCTACGAAATAGACCACGCATATTTCAGTCTTACCCGTTTTTATATGACATGTTTAGGGATTTCTGCGATGGCAGTGATAATGCTATTAGTTATGTTAAATATGTACAAGAATAAAAAGAAAAATATTGCTATTATTTTGAGCAGTTTTATTCTTTTTGCAAGTGCTTTAACTTTGGTAAGGACGCAAACTCCAATTGGTGATGTACTGTATATGAAGGCAATGATTCCACATCATTCAATAGCTATTCTCACAAGTAAAAGAGCAGATATAAAAGACCCGGAAGTAAGGAAATTGGCAGATGAAATTATAAAGGCCCAAGAGAAAGAAATTGCGGAAATGAAAGCACTTATTAAAAGATTGCAGTCAGATAAATAATTTATTGTGACAGTCAACTTTAAACAATAAAAATGAGAACAGTTTAATCCTTATTCTGGTTTTCGATGGCTTTGCGAAGTGCAATTACTTCTGATTTTAGTTCTTCAATTTCCCTGGAGCCGGCAATCGGGGCGTCTTTCTCTTCGGCATCACGGCCGATGAAATAAGTGGCAAAAGTCGCAGTGACGTAGCCGAAAATGCTATATCCGAAAACAGCAATTATAAAACCTAAAACGCGACCTTCAGGTGTCATCGGATTAAATTCGTTACCTGCCGTGATCACCCGCATTGCTGTCCACCAAAGTGCAAGCCCGTAACTGGTAAAGCCCGGGGTGGGGTTTTCCAGAGCATACATACCCGCAGCTCCTGCAAAGATTACAATAAGAATAACAACCATCACATAGCCAAAGGCGCGGCGCTGCATGGTTTTGCCCAGGCTTCGCATGCTTCTGTTGAATGACGATATGATCCGTACAAGCCTGATACTCCGAAAGCCACGTAAAAGCCTGACAAACCTTAAAACCCGAAACACACGTAATGCCGGAATAAACAATGAAATGGCGGTCAGCCAATTTTGTTTCAAGAAAGGCAGTTTTTCCGGAGCGAGTACCAACTTGATCACGAAATCAATAATAAATATTCCCCAAATACCAAGGGTAACATATTCAAGGGTCTTGTTGATTCCCCAGACCAGCTCAGCTACAAGCAGGACAAGCCATACGAATCCCAGGAAGATCATAGGCCCTTCAAGAATATGCTCTACCGATCTGAGCAGTCTTCTCCGTTCATTTATGATTTCGCGTTTCATACTTTTGGATTTTCAATATAAGAAAAACTCGTAAATTCCGGACCAAAGGCAATGGATTTCTAAACACACCCGTAGACCAGGGCCGTGGCGCTAAATTTGACACAAAAAAATCGCACCGGATGTAACCTGATTCCAGCCTATAGATAACTTTGAAGATTACTCCATATTAAAAAGATAAGCAGAACCCTTATATTTGAATTTTAAGGATCATAATCTCTTTTAACCTGCGCGTGCGCGCAAAAATTAAGTACCAATGGATGAAAAGAGCATTGTAAAAAACTTTCCTATCATTTGCGTGGGTGGTTCAGCCGGAGGACTCGACGCTTATACCCGTCTTCTACAGAATCTGCCATCAGATCTGGGCGTTGCTATCGTCATCGTGAATCACTTGAGAAAAGTAGCCACCCTTCTTCATGAGCTTCTTCCACGCCATACAAAAATGCCGGTTGAACTCATCACGGAAAGACTGGACATCCAACCCAACCACGTGTTTGTCATCCCTGAAAAGCGCGACTTACATATATTTAATGACGAGTTCCGGCTAAAGCCGATATCAAAGCCCTATGGCTGGCCCGATGTAATTACGGTTTTTCTGCGTTCACTAACAACGAACTGGGACGGCAAACTAATCGCTATCATTGTTTCTGGTTATGACGGTGATGGAGCAGAAGCTTTATGCGGCATTAAGGAGGTAGGTGGTATTACCATAGCACAGAAGCCAGATACAGCAAAACAGCCAGATATGCCGGAAAGCGCAATAGCAAGTGGGTGTATAGATTTTATTCTTTCACC
>JAWOIK010000185.1:0-8254 GCA_046484705.1 Ignavibacteriaceae bacterium
GCCCATACCGCACCACCGCTCCGTTGAGATGGACGACTTCTGTCTGCTTTCTGCCCGCCGTCAGATCCAGATGGAGCGACGGCAACTTGTCGCCGCGGCCACCCCCCACCACGGGTTGCAGATGAAGAATCTCTAAAGCATGCACTTGAATCTGAAAATCTTCCTTATGAACTCGACGAAGGCGGCGGTGCTTTTTACGGACCCAAGATTGATATCAAAATTAAAGACGCGCTCGGGCGGGAATGGCAGCTTAGTACAATTCAGTTTGATTTTAATATGCCTTCAAGATTTGGGATGACTTATATTGGAGAAGATGGAAAAGAACATCAGCCTTTTATGGTTCATCGTGCATTACTCGGTTCTATCGAACGTTTTTTTGGAATCCTGCTTGAGCATTTTGCAGGAGAATTTCCTCTCTGGCTTGCACCTGTGCAGACTGCTGTGATTCCTGTTTCACAAAATTTTATTGAGTACGCTCAGTCGGTAAAAACCGATTTAATGAATAAGGGAATCAGAGTTGAACTTGATGAAAGAAACGAAAAGATCGGATATAAGATAAGAGATTGGGAAATGAAAAAAGTGCCCTACATGCTGATTGTTGGTGAAAAGGAAAAAGCGGCAGGAACCGTGTCAGTCCGGAAGCATAAGGATGGTGACCAGGGTGCTTTGGCTTTGTCTGAATTTATTGATAAAATTGCAACTCAAATTATAAGTAAGAATTAAATAATAAGGTAAAGAGGTTAAATATCGCTCAAAAATCATCAGTCAGGGTAAACGAAGAAATTAAAGCTTCGAAGGTAAGGGTAATAGATGTTGATGGATCGCAGTTAGGAATTTTTACTGTACGTGATGCAATTAAATTGTCAGTTGAACGCGGGTTTGATTTAGTAGAAATTGCGCCCCAGGCTGTTCCACCGGTTTGTAAAATAATAGATTTTGGTAAGTTCAAATATGAACAGCAGAAACGGGATAAAATTCAGAAAAAAAATCAGACGGTAACAATTCTAAAAGAAATAAGACTGCATCCTAATACAGATGTTCATGATTTCGATTTTAAGGTAAAGCATGCTTTAAATTTTCTTGAAGACGGTAATAAAGTAAAAGTTTCTGTGATGTTTAAAGGCAGAGAGATGGCTTACACCGAAAAAGGAGAAGAGTTGTTAAACAGATTTATAGAAAAGATGGATGATACGGCTAAGGTTGAATCACCAATTAAGCTTGAGGGACGTAATATGAATGTAATTTTAACCCCTCAATCGAAAAAAGGAAAAAAGAAATAATAACAGGAATAAATTATGCCTAAAATGAAAAGTAACAGAGGTGCTTCAAAATCTTTCAGAAAGACTGCATCCGGAAGTTTTAAAAGGAAAAAAGCTTATAAAAGCCATATACTTACTTCCAAAACAACAAAGAGAAAAAGACAATTGCGTAAACCAACTTTGGTTTCCGACTCAGAAGAAAAACGTTTAAAAATAATGCTTCAATAAGATAGAGGATAACGATGCCACGTTCAAAAAATAAAGTTGCTTCACACAGAAGAAGAAAAAAAATTCTTAAACAAGCTAAAGGTTACTGGGGAAGCCGAAGTAAAGTTTATACAATTGCTAAAAACTCTGTGGAAAAAGGTCTTGTGCATGCCTACAGGGACAGGAAATTGAAAAAAAGAACTTTCAGACAGTTGTGGATAGTTCGAATCAATGCAGCGGCAAGAATAAACGGAACCACTTATTCGAGATTAATTGATTCAATGAATAAGAAAGGTATTGAGATAAACAGAAAGGTACTTGCCAGTCTGGCTGTTGAAAACCCGTCTGCTTTTACTGAATTAGTTAAATTTTCTGCAAACTAATTTTAAATACCCTCACAGAATTAACAGTGTTCTTTCTGATAAGGGTATTTTTCTTTTTTAAATTATGCTTGATGATAAAATTGGTGAATTAAGAACTGGTTTCACTAAGCTGATTAGTGAAGCAAACTCATCATCTGAACTGGATGAAATAAGGCTAAAATACCTCAGCCGTAACGGGCTTCTTTCCAAATTATTTGATGATCTGAAAACAATTCCCAGCGAGCAAAAACCCCGGCTTGGTAAAGAATTAAATTCTCTTCGCAATGAGTTAACTGAAAAAATCGAGTTAAAGAAAAAAGAATTTGAGTCGCACCAGGCTGATAATAAAAAGTCCACAGATTTATCACTACCGGGATCAGAATACCGTATCGGCGGAAAACATATTCTCACTCAAACTCTTGATGAAATAAAAAACATATTCAAAAGCTTAGGTTTCTCTGTTCATGAAGGTCCTGAAGTTGAATCTGATTATTATAATTTTGAAGCGTTGAATTTTCCGGCAGATCATCCCGCCCGTGATATGCAGGATACTTTTTTTGTAAGTGACACATTTCTTTTGAGAACCCATACAACTCCGGTTCAGGTCCGTATTATGGAGAACCAAAAGCCGCCTGTAAGAGCAATTATGCCCGGGCGCGTATACCGGAATGAAGCCGTGAGTGCGAGAAGCTATTGTATGTTTCACCAGGTTGACGGGATTTATGTTGATACGGATGTTACATTTGCAGAGTTGAAAGGAACACTGGTTTCATTCGCTAAACAATTTTATGGTGAAGATCTGAAATACAGGTTCAGACCAAGTTTTTTCCCGTTTACGGAACCAAGTGCTGAAATGGATATAACCTGCTTCTTATGTAACGGAAAAGGTTGCAGAATCTGCAAAAATACCGGCTGGCTTGAAATACTTGGATGCGGTATGGTGGATCCGAATGTTTTTAAATTTGTTGATGTTGATCCGGAAAAATATTCCGGTTATGCGTTCGGAATGGGTATAGAAAGAATCGGTCTGCTTAAATATGGAATACAGGATATCAGAATGTATTTTGAAAATGACCTCAGATTTTTAAAGCAATTTTAAAACGGTGCAGGATTGAGAATTTCACTTAACTGGATAAAAGATTATGTCGATCTGAATGGAATATCAGTCCATGATATAGTCCATGAGCTCACCATGTCCGGATTAGAAGTCGAGGAGTTCACAGATCAAACCGAAATGTATTCGGCTTTTATTGTTGGAGAGGTAAAAGAAAAAGCAAAACATCCAAATGCAGATAAGCTTTCGGTATGTTCAGTCTACGACGGTAACCAGGTACTGCAGGTTGTTTGCGGTGCACCGAATGTGGAACCGGGTCAAAAAGTAGTTTTTGCACCGGTTGGGTCTGTAATTCCAAATGGCAGTATTAAACTGAAAAAAGCAAAAATTAGAGGCGTTGAATCAAATGGAATGATCTGTGCCGAAGATGAACTTTTATTAAGTGATGATCATACCGGTATAATGATACTGGATGAGAAATCAGAAGCCGGATCAAAAGTTACTGAAGTGCTCGGATTAAATGATGTTGTAATGGAAATTGGTGTTACACCTAATCGACCGGACGCACTATCACATATCGGAGTTGCAAGAGACCTAGCTGCTATCTTCAACAGGAAATTAACTTTACCAGTTATTAACATACAGGAAACAGAAGAAGATATCAGTTCTGTTGCTGAAGTTGAAATTCAGGACAGTGTTAATTGTCCGAGATATGCTGCTAAGGTAATAAAGAATGTTGAGATAAAAGAATCTCCGGCATGGCTCAAGCATAAACTTAAGCAAATAGGTCTAAGACCAATTAATAATATTGTTGATGTTACTAATTTTGTTATGCACGAATTAGGTCAGCCTCTTCACGCCTTTGATCTCGATTTACTTGCTAATCAAAAAATTATTGTCAGAAGTATTACCAAGGAACAGAATTTTACCACTCTGGATTCTAAATCAAGAAATCTTCCTGCTGATACACTTATGATCTGTGATGCCGAAAGGGAAGTAGCGATTGCAGGTGTTATGGGAGGCGAGAATTCCGAGATTAGAACTGATACAAAAAACATTTTACTTGAGAGTGCATATTTCAATCCTTCAGGAATCAGAAGGACTTCTAAAAAATTACAATTAAGTACAGATTCTTCTTACAGGTTTGAGCGAGGCACGGATTATAACATGGTATTATTTGCTGCTGAAAGAGCAGCGCAGCTAATATCGGAATTATCGGACGGTAAAACCTGTAAGTCCAGTATTGATGTCTATCCTTCTCCCATTGAAGATAAAGTGGTTCAACTGCGGTACAGCAGTGTGGAGAAGATATTAGGTTATAATGTTCCGCCTGATAATATTAAACAGATTCTTAACCGTCTCGGATTCAATGAACAAAACAGCGATGAAAATACTTTGACTGTATCTGTTCCCGGATTCAGACCTGATGTTTACAGAGAGATAGATCTTATTGAAGAAGTAGCAAGAATACACGGTTACGACAATATTCCTGCTGTATCTAAAATAAGTATAACACTAGGGGAAAAACATGATGATTCTGAATTTGCAGATCATGTAAGAGATGCGGCTGTGTCTTTAGGTTTTTATGAAATGATTAATAATCCATTAGAACCGAAAGACCATTCAGGCTTAAGTGGTAATCCGATTGAAATAACAAATCCCTTAAGTAATGATATGGCTTATCTAAGAACCTCCTTACTTGCAGGTTCACTTTCAGTTGTTGCCAGAAATATTAATCATGGTGTTAAAGATCTGGCATTATTTGAATTAGGAAATGTATTTCAAAAAATCAGTTCAGGTAAGATTAATTCGTTTACCGATTTTAATGAAAACCAGAATTTAATTTTCGTATTAAGCGGAAAAGAGTCAGAAAAATCATGGAACACATCTGAAAAATTATATGACTTCTATTCACTTAAAGGAATACTTAAAGCATTTCTTCGAAAAATTTCGCTTGACAATGTTTTAAGCGATTTATATTATACAGATGTAAATAGTAATTTTGACTTTTACTTCAGTAAAAATTATAATTCTGAGTTAATCGGGGCGGGTGGAAGTGTAAATAAAAGTTTATTGGATTTGTTCGGAATTAACCAGGCTGTATATTGCTTTGAGTTTAATCTGGATAAGTTAAAGAATTTGCCGGGAAAGCGTAAAACATTTATTGCACCGCAAAAGTATCCAAAGGTAAATCGTGATCTTGCTTTTGTTTTTGATGCTTCTGTTAAATATGAAGAGGTTAGAGGATTTATAATTGAGAATTCCACCTCTTTACTAAAGAATGTAAATTTATTCGATGTATTTGAAAGTGATTCTTTTGGAAGCGGTAAAAAAAGTATGGCATTTAATCTTGAGTTTTTTGATGAGAACAGAACATTGACTGAAGAAGAAGTCGAAGCAGATTTTAATAATCTTATAAAAAGAGTTACCGGGAAATTTAACGCAAAATTAAGAGGTAGCTAGTGGATCTTACAAAATACGAAATACTGATCAACGATTTATCATCAATTGAAGCTGAAGTGGCAACATTGGGTGATGCTCTTAAAGATAATACCTCCAGGACAGTTGAAATGGAAGAAACTGCAAGGAGGCTTAAACAGGAAAACTCTCTGTTAAAAAGCAAAATAACAGAATTAGAGATTGCAATTGAAAACGTAAAAAGTGAACCTGATACTTTCAACTTACTTAATACAAAAGAGAGAGACACTCTTAAAACAAAGTTACAGGATTTAATTTCAAGGATAGATTATCATTTGTCTGCTGAACATTAATATATTCAGCGGGCGGAATTTAGTACTTATTATTAACTGTTTGTTAGATGGACAGACATTATGACGGATAAAAAGAAGCTCAAAATTAAAATATTTGACAAGGAATATTCCCTTTTAGTAGAGAATGAAGAGATAGCCAAAGAGCTTGCTATATATGTGAATAAGGTTATGGAAGAAACTAAAGATGAACTTCCGGATCAGCCCGCACAAACGATAGCAATAATAGCTTGTCTTAACATAGCTTACGATCTTTTCTTAGAAAAAAATAAAAACCGGGAATTTATGATTCAAGCCTCAGATAAAGTTAAAAAAATTAAGCTTCTTCTAAGAGAAACCGAAGTGTCTAAACCATCCTAATATTTTTCCGCGCTGCTACATAGCATAAATAGAAAACTAACAGTTAGTTCTAATAGGGAGCACGGACTTCGACGTGTATTACAGGCCTCATCCCGGCTTGCCGGGATTCCCGATTAAATCGGGGCAGTGGAAGTAAAAAACGTTCGAGCGTATTCCCGAGCGTGATTAAATAGGGTTTTCCCTATTTATCAGTGTGGCAGTGCGGTTTAATTTTTTTTTATTCCAGTTGGAGGAAAAATGGAACTGATTATTATAATACCAATGATCGTTGTTCTAATGGTATTGTTCTTTTACCTCGGATGGTGGTTTAATTCCAGGGTAGGCAAAAAAAGTATTGCCTCCGCCGAAGAACGAACAAAAAGCATTATTCAGGATGCGCAAAAAGAAGCTAATAACCTTAAAAGAGAAAAACTATTAGAAGTAAAAGATGAATGGTATAAGAAAAAAATAGAATTTGATACCGAGGTAAATCAAAAACGTCAGAAATTAACGAACTTAGAAAAACAGATCCAGGCAAGGGAAGAAAACAGTGAAAAGAAATTTGATCTTGTTTTAAAGAAAGAAAAAGAAAACAGGAACCTTGAAAAAAGCTTACAGGAGCTTAAAATTCAGTTAGAACAACGATCCCTTGAAGTGCAGCGTCTTGAATCCGAACAAAACGACCGGCTTGAAAAAATTTCCGGCTTGAGTTCGGAAGATGCAAAAAAGATGTTAATGGAAAATATGGTTCAACAGGCTAGACAGGATGCCGTTCATTCGATAAAAGAAATTCACGAACGTGCTAAACTGGAAGCTAAAAAGGAAGCTCAGAAAATTATTGTTCAGGCTATTCAAAGAACAGCCGCTGATCATTCAGTTGAAACAACTGTTTCTGTTGTTCAGATTCAGAATGATGAAATGAAAGGTCGAATCATCGGGAAAGAGGGTAGAAATATCAGAGCTTTTGAAGCAGCTACAGGTGTGGACGTGATTGTAGATGATACTCCGGAAGCTGTAATACTTTCCTCCTTTGATCAATTCAGGAGAGAGATTGCACGGGTTTCCCTTGAAAGACTTATTTCCGATGGCAGAATTCACCCCGCAAGAATTGAAGAGGTTGTTCAGAAAGTAACAACCGAACTTGAAGAAGAAATGATAAGAGACGGCGAAAACACAATTCTTCAATTAGGTCTTCACAATATGCACCAGGAATTAATAAAACATATTGGCAGAATGAAGTATCGCTCCAGTTACGGGCAAAATCTTCTGCAGCATAGTGTTGAAGTCGCATACCTTACCGGAATAATGGCTTCGGAAATCGGACTTGATCCAACTGTTGCCAAACGGGCAGGACTTTTACACGACATAGGCAAAACTGTAGATAAAAGCATTGAAGGTCCTCACGCTCTTATAGGATATGATCTTACGAAAAAATTTAAGGAACATCCGATTGTAGTAAATGCAGTTGGTTCTCACCATGAGGACATTGAAATGGAGCATCCTATTGCAGCACTTGTTCAGGCAGCTGATGCAATTAGCGGCGCACGTCCGGGAGCCAGAAGAGAACCGTTAGAAAGTTATGTTAAACGACTTGAAAACCTGGAATTACTTGCAAAATCGTTTGAAGGTGTAGCTAAAACTTATGCAATCCAGGCAGGCAGAGAAGTAAGGGTTGTTGTGGAACAGGAAAAAGTTGATGATGTATTTGCAGAAAAACTTGCACACGATATAGCATTAAAAATTGAAGAGGAAATGGATTATCCCGGTCAGATTAAGGTTACTGTTATACGGGAGGTCAGAAAAATAGGATACGCAAAATAATTGAATTGGAAAGGGCTTCAACGCCCTTTTTCTTTAATAGCTATATATGAATAAAAAGAAATTAAAAATAGCAATTACCGGCAATATAGGTTCCGGAAAATCTGTATTTACTGATTTTATTAAAAAATATAATTACCCTGTTATTAATGCAGATGATCTTTCAAAATCCATTCTTGAAAAAAACCCCTCTGTAAAAAAAGAAGTCATAAAATTGTTTGGCAATCAGGCATATAAAAATGATAAACCGGATCGCAGGTACATTGCTGATATTGTATTTAACGATCAACATAAACTATCTCTGCTTGAAAAAATTCTTCACCCGGTGGTAATTAAGGAAACAATTGAATTGATGGATGCTTCGCTTATAATGAACGACAGGGTTTTTGTAGAAGCAGCTCTTATTTACGAAGCGGATATGGAAAAGTATTTTGACCTTGTGATTCT
>JAWOIK010000315.1:0-4185 GCA_046484705.1 Ignavibacteriaceae bacterium
TTTCATAAAAATAATGCAGTAATTCCATGCGGACTTAATTTTGATATCTTTTACCCTATGTCGAAAAATAGTGCAAGAGAAAAATCAGGGTTAGATAAAGATAACCGATATGCACTATTTTCATCCAGATTTGAAAATAAAGTAAAAAATTATTCCCTTGCGAAAAAAGCTTTGGAAAAGATTGATCCAAAAATCGAACTGATAGAACTAAAAGACAAAACAAGAGAGGAAGTAAATTTGTTATTGAATGCCTGTGATCTCTTTTTGCTCACTTCAACGTCAGAAGGTTCGCCGCAGATAATAAAAGAGGCAATGGCATGTAACTGTCCCATTGTAGCAACAGATGTAGGAGATATTAAGAGAGTAATTAGTGAAACAGACGGCTGCTATTTAACCTCCTTTGAACCTGAGGATGTGACTGAAAAGATAAAACTTGCTTTAGTATTTAATGGCAGAACAAACGGCAGAGAAAAAATCAAACACTTTGATAATATTTTAATTGCAGAAAAAATTATTGAAATATACCGGACGGTGATTGGTGAAAAGTAATTGGTAAATAGTAAATAGTAAATAGTAAAATAAAATGATAGTTATAATAGATTACGGTATGGGCAATCTTCGCTCAGTTTACAACAAATTCAAAAGGCTGGGAGTTAACTGCATCATTTCCTCAAAACATGAAGATATTAAATCTGCAGAAAAACTTATTTTACCAGGTGTCGGTCATTTCAGGTATGGGATGGAGAACCTACAAAAGCTTGACTTGATTACTTTGTTGATTAAAAAAGTTATCGATGAAAAAACTCCGATACTTGGAATCTGTCTTGGTACGCAGCTTTTCTGCAGGTATTCCGAAGAAGGTAAGGTTAAAGGACTTGGCTGGATAGATGCCGAAGTAGTTAAATTCAAAGTATCTGACACATTGAAATATAAAGTACCTCATATGGGATGGAATGATGTGAAAGTACTACAAACAAATAGTATCGACAGAGTTATCAATACGGATGATAAATTCTATTTTGTTCATAGTTATCACTTAAGGTGTAATAATCCTTCCGATGTATGGATGACAACCGAGTACGATTACGAATTTGTTTCTGCTGTTCATAAGGATAATATTTACGGAACTCAGTTCCATCCAGAAAAAAGTCATGATGCGGGATATGAGTTGTTGAAGAAGTTTGCGGAGATTTGAGAGGATATGATACTGGATACTGGATGCTTGATACTGGAAATCAGATGCCGGATACCTGATTCCAGGTTATTATTTATAATTTATAATTTATACTAAAAATGTTTCTGCCGAGAGTAATACCGGTTTTATTGTTGAAAGGCAAGGGTCTTGTTAAGACTGTAAGGTTCAAAGATCCTAAGTATATCGGTGATCCGATCAATGCCGTTAAAATATTCAATGATAAAAAAGCAGATGAATTAGTATTCCTGGACATTAACGCATCTAAAGAAAACAGGTTAATATCTTTGGATTTTGTGCATAAGGTAGGCGATGAAGCAAATATGCCATTTGCAGTAGGCGGCGGAATAAAAACTTTACAGGATATCCGGAGCATATTAGAAAACGGAGCCGAAAAAGTTGTGATAAACACAGCTACATTTGAGAATCCTGAATTTATTAAGAAAACTGTTGATGCCTTTGGCTCTTCTACAATTACAGTATGCTTAGATGTTAAAAAGAATTTTTTCGGAAAGTATAATCTTGTGTATAAACGGGGGGCAAAAAAAGCAAAAGACGATCCGGTTGAATTTGCACATATGATGGAAGAGTATGGGGCGGGTGAAATAGTTATTCAATCTGTTGAACGAGATGGAACTTACGAAGGATATGATATTGAATTAATAAAACTTATCTCAAAAGCAGTAACTATTCCGGTTATGGCACTTGGCGGTGCTTCTAAATATGATGATTTCAATTCTGCAGTAAAGGAAGGATATGCTTCAGCGGTAGCTGCCGGAAGTATATTTGTTTATCATGGTCCGAGAAAAGCGGTTCTGATAAGTTTCCCAACAAAAAGTGAAATAGTTGAGATATTCAAGTAGAATGAGAATTTTTATTGACATCGGGCACCCGGCACACGTTCATTACTTCCGTAATTTTATTAAGATAATGGAATTGAAAGGGCACAATTTCCTTATTATAGCAAGAGATAAAGAAGTCACATTAAATTTATTAAGAAGCTATAATATTAATTATGTTTCAAGAGGCAAGGGATCTAAGGGACTTATTGGAAAGTTTTTTTATATGATAAAAGCTGACTACGTAATTTATAAATTAGCGAGAAAATTTAATCCGAATGTCTTTCTTAGTTTTGCCTCACCATATGCAGCTCAAGTTTCAAGATTTTTTAGAAAACCACATATCTCTTTCAATGATACAGAACATGCTAAATTAGGGCATTTGCTATATTTCCCGTTCACAGACGTAGTATTGACTCCTAAAGCATTTTTTAAAAACCTGGGTGAAAAACACATTAAGTTTAATGGTTTTATGGAGCTATGCTATTTGCATCCGAAATATTTTATCCCAAATGAGATGATTCTATCTGATTTGGGAATTGCTAGGGATGAAACGTTTTCTCTGTTACGATTCGTTTCTTGGGAAGCGAGTCACGATTTTGGTAAATTAAGAATAAGTATCGATTTTAAAATTAAATTAGTGAATGAACTATTAAAATTTGGCAAAGTCCTTATATCGGCTGAAGGGGATCTACCTCCTGAATTAGAAGAGTATAGAATAAGAATCTCACCTGAAAAAATGCACGATCTACTTTCATTTGCAACATTGTACGTTGGTGAGGGAGCAACAACAGCCTCGGAATGTGCAGTTATTGGAGCTCCAACAATTTATGTTAATGTTCTAGATGTTGGATATATTCAAGAACAAAAAAGTCTAGGATTACTTTTTAGTTTTCGTGATAGTAGTGGAGTATTAGAAAAAGCGATTGAATTAATGAATACGCCGAACATAAAGAGCATACAACAACAACATAATATAAAAATGTTAGCTAATAAAATTGATGTAACAGCGTTTATGGTTTGGTTTATTGAAAATTATCCAAATAGTTTTAAAATTATGAAAGCGAATCCTGAGTATCAGGATAACTTTCGCTAGTTTTAATTTCGAAAGAATAGATGGAACTTTGTTTGCTAGAATGTAAGTGTGCAAGAATGGATGAAGGAACTTGGTGCGAATTGTTTGTATAGCTGTATGACGCGACATTGAACGAGTTCCTTTGTATTGATTGATGTATGGGACTATGAAAAGCTCCGGGATTTGCGAAATTTTTGAATCAGGCAACACTAGAGATCTTTGTTTGCATTAACGCAGAAGGACCATTTTTTTTCTACAAAGTTGTCAGCTATGAAGCGGTAGATGTATACTCGACTTACCAAACCAGCTACATTAAAATTGACTTCATAATTCTCAGCAACTTAATATTCGTCAACCAAGGCTGCTACTTCATTTCCAAGAATATTATCAACTTTTAAGATTATCTGTGTATTGTTATTTCCGGGAGCCGGTGTAGAGAAATCTATGAACGTCTTTAGATTTCTCTCTTCGTTCGAAATGACAATTCATCTTTGATTCAAATTTTCAGAAGCCCCATCGGACAGGGCAAGCCCTGTCCCTACATTGGGATTATCGGGATTCCCAATGGGGCAGGCAGAATGACAATGCGAATTCAACTTCATAGTGACAGAATCAAAAATTGTATGAACCTGTTCAACCCCCTCAGGGTTGTTTTTTCGGAGGGGAATGATATTATTCTATAAATGTTTAACCCATTCGGGGTTAATTTTTAAGAATCATAGTGTAAGTATATTCAACAATAGCTGTTGAGACGTTGCATCGGTTGGATTTTGATCTTAATGCAACGTCTCTACTGACTATTAAATCTGATTTGTTGAAAAGCGTATTATCGCAACCGTGAAGGTTGCGCCTACCAAGAAATTTTGAATGCGCTTTAGATTTCTCCCTCCAGTCGAAATGACAATTCATCTTTGATTCAAATTTTCAGAAGCCCCAGCGGACAGGGCAAGCCCTGTCCCTACATTGGGATGGTATAGTTTTTTTGGAGCAGTAAGATAATCGTATACTGTTTTCTATCGCAGCAGCACCATCTTCTTAGTCTCAACCTGATTTTCGGCAATTAACCTGTACACATACAC
>JAWOIK010000326.1:0-5478 GCA_046484705.1 Ignavibacteriaceae bacterium
TTTTCTTAAAACACTTCCGTTTGAACTAACTAAAGCACAGTTAAAAGTATTAAGCGAAATTAAGAATGATATGATGTCCGAAAAACCAATGAACCGGCTGCTTCAAGGAGATGTCGGCAGCGGAAAGACAATAGTATCATTAATTGCAATGCTGATTGCTGTTGATAACGGATACCAGGCAGCAATTATGGCACCGACGGAAATTTTAGCAGATCAGCATGCAAAAAATATTTCTGCGATGATGAATAAACTCTACGAGATTAACAAAGAAAGAAAAATTAAGATAAGTTTATTACTTGGTGGTCAGAAAAAATCCGTGCGTGATAAAAACCTGGAATCAATAGAATTTCAGGAAGCAGATATTATTGTTGGAACGCATGCACTTTTTGAAGCCAAGGTAAGGTTTAATAATCTTGGATTAGTTGTTATAGATGAACAGCATCGTTTTGGCGTAAGACAAAGAGCACAGCTTCAAAGTAAAGGTAAAACCCCAGATGTACTTGTAATGAGTGCGACTCCAATTCCAAGAACTTTATCAATGACAATTTATGGTGATTTAGATCTTTCCGTTATTGATGAAATGCCTAAGAATAGAATGCCCGTTAAGACAGTTTTGCGTGGCGAGAATAAACTGCCTGAGATTTATAAGTTTATCATTGATAAAAGAAAAGAAGGTTATCAATCATTTTTAGTTTACCCTTTGGTAGAAGAGTCTGAGAAGTTAGAGCTTAAAGCAGCAACAACTTTGTTTGAGGAGCTGAGCAATTCTCATTTAAGAGAATTGAAGCTCGGATTAATTCACGGACGAATGTCCTGGCAGGAAAAAGAAGAAGTAATGGTAAGATTTCTGAATAAAGATTTTGATGCATTAATTTCAACAACCGTTATTGAAGTTGGAATAGACATTCCTGATGCAAATATCATTTTAATAAATGATGCACAGCGATTCGGTTTATCTCAGCTGCATCAGCTAAGGGGAAGAGTAGGCAGAAGTGAAAAGCAGGCATATTGCATTCTCGTTGCAAAAGATTCCTTGGTTTCAAAAACAAATCAGCGTGAACTTGATCTGGAATATCTTCCTCCGGCTCAAATTGAAAAGCATAAATCTACAGTTCGGCTTCAGACAATGGTTAAGCATAAAGATGGTTTTAAAATTGCCGAGATGGATTTAAAGTTAAGAGGTCCCGGAGACATATTCGGAACTATACAAAGCGGCTTTCCGGAACTTAAGTATGCTGATATTATAAATGATACTCAGATAATAATTGATGCGAAGAAGAAAGCTTTTGCCATTATTGAGAAAGATCCAAGGTTTATCCTTCCTGAAAATCAAATCATAAAACAAAATCTACTTACACATTACAGTGAAAGTCTTAAGTATGCCGCAATAGCTTAATGCGAGGCTAAGGTTCTTTCGCATAGCACATAGAGTAAAGAATATTAATGAACATAAGTTATTGATGGTCATTAAGTTGATTTAGGAAATCCAATCAACCATTCATCCATTCTCTAAATCTTTAGACGAATTTATTTTTTCTTACTTCTAAAATTTTTCACTTTAGCTTCTGAAATATTTCTGTTGAAGATATTTTTTTCATGATTTTAAAAAATATATCACAGAAATTTTTTTTTCATGAAAGTTGTAAACACTTGCAAATGAATTTTTAATAATTATATTTGGTAAAAAAAAATATAAAATAATTTAAAGGGCAAGTTATTCTATCATCTTTGTTCAATGTAAGACTTAATGTGGCGTTAACCTTCAATGTTAAACCAGAAAGTGAAACTACTTTCCACGCAATCTTACCCCCTAACCAGAACATTCCATCCTCAAACACGCAGCCATCCACTGACACTTACGCTGAATGGGATACATGGGAAACTATAAATGCTCTTAAAGATGCTTTAGAAAAATTTCATAACGTAACTTTGATTGAAGCGAACGAAGATGCGTTCAATAAATTCAGAGAATTGCGGCCCGATATTGTTTTCAACATTGCAGAAGGAGCTTACGGGGTTAATCGTGAATCACAAATTCCCGCAATGCTTGACATGCTCCGAATACCATACACGGGCTCGGATGCACTCACTTTAGGAATTTGTCTCGATAAAGCACGAACAAAAGAAATTCTAAGTTATTACGGAATACCGAATGCAAAATTTAAAGTTGCTGACAGTATTGATGATGTGAAAAATATTTCATTCGATTTTCCGTTAATGGTAAAACCTGTTTGTGAAGGATCGAGCAAAGGAATTTATTCTTCTTCATTCGTAAACAATGAAGATGAACTGTATAGTGAAGTGAACAGAATTACAGTTGAGTACAACCAATCTGCATTAATAGAAGAATTTCTACCGGGCAGAGAATTTACAATAGCAGTTCTCGGAAACGGGAATGAAGCAAGAACGCTTCCGATAATTGAAATTGTTTACGATCGTTATCCCGAAGGAATTGTTCCGTTGTATTCCTTTGAAGCAAAATGGATACTTGATACAAAGGAAAGTCAGTTTGATGTTTTTGATTGTCCTGCAATTCTCGATCCTGATCTTGAAGCGAAGATAAAAAAGATCACACTCGATACTTATAATATTCTTCACTGCAAAGATTGGAGCAGAGTTGATGTACGATTAGATAAAAACGGTGAGCCAGGCATAATTGAAATTAATCCATTGCCCGGTATCATGCCTGACCCGACAGAGAACTCAAGTTTTCCTAAAGCTGCTAGAGCTGCAGGAATGAATTACGATGAAATGATAAATTCTGTATTGTATGCGGCAGCTAAAAGATATAATCTGGTAAAATGAAAGACGCCAAAATATTAGTTTGTTATAATGCTCCGGTAAGCGTGTTCTCTTTGTATAATGGAAAACCTGAAAATGAAGAACCCGAGAGAAAAGATCTTTCAGAAGAAGGTTTTAGTAAAGAAATGGAATACCTCACCGGGATTCTGAAAGAAAATTTCAGTGAAGTGCAGTCATTAGCTGTTGATCGAAGAGTGCAGAAAGTAATTGATGATATATCGGCATACAACCCCGATGTAATTTTAAATTTTGTTGAATCGGTTGAAGGTATTGCACAGTTTGAATATTGTATGGCGGCGTTGTTTGAATTGCTGGGCTATCATTATACTGGCAACATACCATCGTCATTGGGAAACTGTTTAGATAAGGAACGAGCTAAAAGTATTTTACGTTCGTTCGGGATTAATACACCAGGTTCTTTGACATTGGAACCGCACCGGAGGTTTTCCGAAAAGGATATTGACCTTAATTATCCTCTGATTATGAAGCTTCTTGATGAGGATGCAAGTATCGGTATCTCGGAGTATTCCGTTGTTAAAAATTATAAAGAACTGAAGAAGCATTACAAGTTTTTATCTGAATCATTTAAAAAAAGCATTCTCGTTGAAGAGTATATAGATGGAAGAGAACTTAATATTGCAATACTTGGCGACAAAGTTCTTCCGGTCTCAGAAATTCTATTTGATGGTTTGCCTGATGAAATGCCGAAAATTGTTACTTACGATGGTAAATGGATTGATGGAAGTGTTTATTATAATTTCACAAAACCAAAGTGCCCGGCTGATCTTCCTAAAAGATTGCAGAAAAAAGTTGAAGAAATTGCATTGACATCTTTTAAAGCATTAAACTGCAGAGACTATGCAAGAGTTGACGTAAGATTAGATCAGAAAGGCACGCCATTTGTAATTGAAGTGAATCCGAACCCCGATATTTCAAGAGATTCGGGATTTGCAAGAGCAGCTAATGCAGCAGGTATAAATTATACCGAACTGCTTTTAAATATAACAGGTTTTGCATTGAGCAGAAAAGAAAATGATAAGAAGACTAAAGCAAGCTGACGTTGATCAGATTGAAGCAATGTTAAAGAAAATCTCTGCTTTCAGTGAAAAAGAAGTAGAAGTTGCCATGGAATTGATAAATATTACCGCTTTTAATCCTGATCAGATAGATTATAACATCTTTGTATTTGAAGATGAAGATAAAGTAATGGGATATCATTGCACCGGTAAGAGACCACTAACAGATGCTGTATACGATCTTTATTGGATTGTTGCTGATCCCTCTGCAGGAAAGAAAGGTATCGGCAAAAATTTAATTGATCACGCTGAAAATTTTGTAAAAGAAAATAACGGCAGATGGCTTTTAGCAGAAACATCTTCAAAAGAAAGTTATGCTGCAACCAGAAATTTTTATCTGAGAAATAAATACAGTATTGTTTCCCAGATTAACGACTTTTATTCAATGAACGATAACTTGCTGATATTTGGAAAGTATTTTAACAACAAGAACAATTGAGGACTAGATATGGAACTCTGGCAGCAAATGATACGCGATAGTGTTCACACTGTCGATCAACTGGTGGAAAAATTTAGTATTGACCGCAAGGTTGCGGAAGATCTGGATGAATTTTTCCAGGCACGTATCAATCCTTATTATCTTAGCCTGATCCGCTATCCCGGCGATCCGATCTGGCGTCAATGCGTTCCGGACAAAGCCGAACTGGAAGACTTTGATGCTGAAGAAGATCCTTTAATGGAAGATGCGATGAGCCCTGTACCAAATATCACTCATCGTTATCCGGATCGTGCACTTTTCCTTGTTACAAGTCAGTGCGGACTATACTGCCGCTTCTGCACAAGAAAAAGGAAAGTAGGTGATTACGAAAAAATTTCTATGAAGGGATTGGAAAGTGCATTCAAGTATCTTGAAGAGCATTCAGAAATCCGCGACGTAATTCTGTCCGGAGGCGATCCGCTTATGCTTACAGACCAGATGCTTGAAAAAATATTACAGCGCTTAAGAAATATTCCTCATATTGAAATTATCCGGCTTGGGTCAAAGATGCCATGCGTGCTTCCGCAGAGAATCACACCAAAGCTTTGTAATATGCTTAAGAAGTATCATCCGATATATTGTAATACGCATTTTAATCATCCCTGGGAAATTACACCTGAAAGTTCAAAAGCATGCGAAATGCTTGCGGATGCCGGTATTCCTGTTGGAAACCAGATGGTTATTATGAAAGGTGTGAATGATAATCCTGCTGTTGTAAAAGAACTACTTCAAAAACTTCTGAGGATAAGGGTTCGTCCTTACTATATGTACATGGCTGACGAAACTAAAGGTGCAAATCATTTCAGAACTTCGATTGAAACAGGTTTACAGATTCTAGAAGGCTTGAGAGGTCATACAAGCGGACTGGCAATTCCACATTTTGTTATTGATGCACCTGGCGGCGGAGGAAAGATCCCGCTCGTTCCTAATTATGTGCTTCATCAGGATGAAGAAAAAATTATACTCAGGAATTATCAGCATAAGATTTTTTCTTATAAAAATTATGCAGATAATAATAATCCAAACGGTTTTGGTTCGAAGAATAAATCAAATGGTAAAGCGAAGAAAAATGACAGGGAAGTTGTAAGAACCAGAAAAGTAAAACTTCCTGTTCTTGAAGAA
>JAWOIK010000068.1:0-3842 GCA_046484705.1 Ignavibacteriaceae bacterium
CATCATAAACATATAGAGATGAATTACATAAGAATGAAGCGATTCTATACAGCTTATTTCACCGGATATTTTTTCTTTCAGCGATTTATTAAGGTTATAGAGCTTCGAGCTCATTATAGCAAAGTAAAGCTCTTCTTTGGATTCGAAGTAATTGTAAACAGTTCCTTTGGCAATATCGGTAAGACGCGCTACATCATCCATCATAACTTCGTGATAATTTTTTCTTGAGAAAAGATTCGCTGCAACTTCCAGAATCTTCTCGCGCTTTTTTGCTTTCCTTGTATTCTTGTTTTCCTTAACAAGCATTTTAGTTAACCCGCCACTCGTTAATTGCCAGTACTTCACCGGTTCCTGGATCAATAATCATTTCTCTGCCGTTTGCTCTTTTACCGTATCCTCCTTCACTTTCATTATGCGTATTTAAAATTTGCCATACATATTTATCAAACTGAGCATCCCAGATAAAATTTCTTTTCCACCCTTTTATTCCGGGTTCAAGACCGTTCTGCTTTGCAATTTCTATTGCCATCTCTTCGTCAGTATTAAAATCACATTCACCCGGTGATGTCATGCAATCCGGAATCCCGGAAATTTCGCGATCGGTAAGAATTATGCCCAGACTATCAACCGTAAATCTTATTATGCCTTTGACATGAGGTTTTTCCGGAATGTTAAAGCTGTACGCAAGAAAATAACCGGATGATATCTCTTTCGAACTTGAAAGATCAGGCTGAATATATTTATTAAAGAAATCTTCGCCGGTTTTTGATATGATGAATTGGTTTCCTTTTTCAAAAATATCCTGCGGAATACTGGTAGTGTTAGTGTTATGTTTACAGCATGATGATCCGGAACAGGAAACAAGAAAAAAGAATAAAGTAAAAAGTAAAAAAACAGAGAGCACTGCATTTAATATTTTCATTTCAATCTCACCGTTTGATAAATATCATTTAGAATTTGTCTGGCACCAGCTTTTAATAAATCCTTAGCAAGGGATATTCCGATTTTTTCAGAATTATTTTTTGATCCTCTTACTTTTTTCCGGAAAGTTAAACTTCCATCAAGTGAACCAACCATTGCATCCAGGTATAATCCGTTTGATTTAATTTCTGCAAAAGCACCTATAGGAACCTGGCATCCTCCTTCCAGAGTTCTTAATAAAGATCTTTCAGCAAGTACGGCTAGGTAAGTATTCTGATGATGAATTGACTGTACTATTTCGTCGACTAATTTATTTTCCTGGTGAATTTCAATTCCCAGAGCGCCCTGTCCGACAGCGGGAAGAATATCTTCATTACTAATGTAAGAAGATATGTATTTACTAAGCTTTAATCTTTCAACTCCTGCTCTTGCGAGAATAATAGCATCCCAATCCGACTTTAAAAACTTCTCTATTCGCGAGGGCACATTTCCACGAAGTTCAACTATTTTAATATCCGGACGAAGATGGAGAAGCTGAGATTTTCTTCTTAATGATCCTGTTGCAACTACCGCATTTTCTTTGAGGTTATGAATTGTTGTTGATTTTTTCCTTGCTATAAGAACATCCTCAACACCATGGCGTTTTGAAACAGCAGCAAGTTTTAAACCATCCGGAATTTTCGTTTGCAAATCCTTTAAGCTGTGAACGGCAAGGTCAACTCTTCTCTCAAGCAGCTCAACTTCCAGCTCTTTTGTAAATAAGCTTTTATCACCGATTTTAGATAATGCAACATCAAGAATTTTATCACCCTTGGTTTTGATGATCTTTATACTGACTTGAACAGAGCGATGATTTTGTTCAATCAACTTTTTAACGTGATTAGCCTGCCAGAGAGCAAGCTCACTTCCACGGGAACCTATTATTATTTTATTCTTCAAAACTTTCAGGAATTCCTTTCAGATTTAAATCTATAATTACAAAACCAATTGAATGATTGACACTTAAACTTACAATCATCCATTCGGGATTCTTTTAAGTACTCACTCATTCTTTTTATTTAAACCGAACAAATCTCGTATAATACTTATTTTCCGCGCTGTGTCCTCAGTTCTGTTATCAGATTCAGAAGTTTTCTTCAATTCAACAGTCGGCTGATGTAAAATTTTGTTAATGATTCTCTTAGTAACTATATCAAGTTTTTCTCTGTCATCTTCAGAAAATTTATTTACATTCTTGTCAACTTCTTCAGCACGGATAGCTTCAAAATGATCGCGTAAAGTTTTTATAGTAGGCGCAGCTTCAAGCGAATTATACCAGTCAAAGAATGAATTGAGTTCTTCCTCAATTATTTTTTCTACTTTTGGTATTTCTTCTTTTCGTTTAGAAAGATTCTGTTCAACAATAATATTAAGTGAATCTATGTCGTGATAGAAAACGTACTCAATATCCTTTGACTTAGGATCTATATCTCTCGGTATCGCAATGTCCATCAGCACCATAGATGCATAATTTCTCTTTTTCATTGCCGATTCAATATCGGATTTGCTGATGATCAAACCTTCTGAACTGGTTGCACTTACAATTATATCGAACTTATGAATGTGTTCTTTGAAACTATCAAAAGGAAACACTGCCGTGTTCAGTTCGTTTGCAAGTTTTTCTGCTTTTTCGAAAGTGCGGTTGGTAAGTGCAAGTCTGCCTATTCCTCTGTCACGAAGATGTTTTGCTGCTATTTCACCGGTTTCACCTGTACCTATTATTAAAGCGGATTTTTTATTCAGTGTAGAAAAAATCTTTTCAATCAGTTGAACTGCAGCATAACTGACTGTTACTGCACCTTCGCTTATTGCTGTTTCTGTAATTGCCCGTTTACCAACTCTTGTTGCAGCATCCATAACGCGCCGCATAAAAAAACCGGAGAACTGTAGTTCATCGGCAATCTGAAATGAATCCTTTACCTGCTTATAAATCTGGTTATCACCAATCAGCATCGAGTCTATGCCGCTGGCAACTCTGAATAAGTGCCGAACGGATTCTTTCGAAATAAAATTTTCAAAATTCTCAACACTTACTTTTGAATCTGATTTATAGGAAATGACAGCACTCTGCAATTCTTTTGAAGAAATATCTTTATCTGCAGGAATTCCATAAATTTCAGTTCGGTTGCAGGTTGAAATTACTAATCCCTCATTAAGCAATTTACCTTTCTGCTGAAGAATAAAGCTGCGTATCTCATCTTCACTAAGATGAAGTGCTTCTCTTAACTCTACCGGAGCAGTTCTATGATTTATTGATATACTAAACAGGTTCATATAATATCAATAGAATGAATGAAAACTTTGTGCAAGAAAATTTGTAAGCATAGTTGAGAAGATCGCGAGAAGAAATCCTATGATTGAAAGAATTATTAATTTTTTACCTCTCCATCTTCCGATCAGTTTAAAAGTTATTCCAATTCCATATAAAACCCAAACAGCAAAAGTACCAATCAGTTTAGGATCGGTATATGAAAATCCGCCTGGAAACGCCTTCGGCAGCCATATTATTCCTATAAGAATTGTAACCGTCAGCAATACAAAACCAATAACAGCAGAATAAAAACTAAGTTTTTCCAGCACTTCAAGACTCGGTAAACGATTGAAGATCAAGCCGAATTTATTAAGCTTAATATCTTTATAAAGAATCAGATAAAGGAATCCGTAAACCGCAGCCATTGTAATTCCCGAATAACCAAGTAAAGCGCTGAATACATGAAAGCCGAGCAAATTGCTTCGTAGAACTTCCCGAACTTCGATTAGGTCCTCAATGAACAGAGAAGAAATGATCTGAAACAGAATTGATATGATGATAATGAATGGTCCTGTTCCGCGGATATCTGTAACAAGTTCAAGTATGAAATATGAAAAGCTTATTGAGAAAG
>JAWOIK010000154.1:0-2671 GCA_046484705.1 Ignavibacteriaceae bacterium
CCTGCAGCTTCGGTTGCAGGGTTATTTTGTTTTAAAGAGGTTAGTGAATGAGATATTATTTTTATAGATATTTAATTAGTTTGTAATGGATCTTATGAACAACATTTTTTACTTGTTAAAAAAGTTTTTATAATAATAAGTATAAATTCTACAAACCTATTGATGAAGACAATACCATTAAGATTTATAAATTCAAATCCAAAAGCTCTGAATGAATTTGAGAACTTCAGCATTAGGGAAATTGATGTGCTAGTTGAAAAAAATGATTTAGTTCAGGATACACATAGGCACGACTTTTTTTTCATACTTGCATTACTAAAAGGAAAAGGTGACCACACAATAGATTTTATACCCTACAAGATCAAGAACCATATAATATTTTTTATGCGGCCGGGCCAGGTTCATCAATTGAATCTTAAAGCTGGAAGTACCGGGTATTTGATCCAGTTTAAAAAGGACTTCTATCTAACAAATGATAAAGACTCTGGATTATTATTAAGAAAAGCAAGCAGCAAAAATATTCATCTGCCAGATGTTAAAACTTTTAATAAGCTGTATTCAATCCTTACGGCGATATTCAGGGAAAGTAACACTAAAGAAGAAAAATACTCTGAAGTTATTAATGCAAGCTTTAATATCTTTTTTATCGAATTAGTAAGGTATCAGCAAAAGTTTGAACAAGCTATGGATAAAGGGACAGTATTAAACCAGAATCGTTTAGAAGATTTTACAGAGCTTTTAGACTCCCATATTTCTAAAAACAAACAGCCCGCTCAGTATGCAAAGATGTTAAACCTAACTCCCTATCAACTAAATACAATAACTAAAACTGCATTGGGTAAAACGAGTTCTGAACTTATAAATGAACAAATAATCCTTGAATCAAAACGTTATCTACTATCAACATCAAATCAGATTAAAGAAATCGCCTACCACCTTGGTTATGAAGATACTTCATATTTTATAAGATTTTTTAAGAAACATACCGGACTTTCTCCGGAAGCCTTCAGGAGCAATTTCAGTTAAGTCCTGTTAAACTTCACTATTGTCCTATCATACTGATTATCCGACTAAATAAATTTATTACGGAAAATAAATTGATTAAAAAAGGTAGGCAATATGAAATCAAAACAAAAATTAATAGCAAGTATAAAAATCTGGGTTGTAATATATCCTGCGCTAACTCTGTTCGTTTATTTATTTAAAGAACCTTTATCGGTAATGCCTCTTTATGTACGAACACTACTTATGACAATTTCTCTTGTACCCTTAATTGTGTTCGTCGGTGTTCCATTCGTTGATTCGATCCTCAATTATTTTTCAAAAGTAACTAATAAGAAGATGAATACGAAATGAATATTTTATTAAAAATAAGCGCTATTGGCATCGGAGCCACTTTAATACTGGACCTTTGGAATTACTTGTTGAGTCTATTTGATATTAAAAGTTTAGACTATCGTTTTATAGGAAGATGGATTGGCAATTTTATTAATGGCAAATTTTATCATACTAATATTATGATCACACCGCCAGTTCAAAATGAATTATTTATCGGATGGACAGCACATTATCTAATTGGTATCTCATTTTCGTTCGTGCTGATTTTAGTGTTCGGAAATGAGTGGTTAGAAAAACCATTGTTGGTGCCAGCGATCCTTATCGGTTTGGCTACCGTTATTGCGCCGCTTTTTATAATGCAGCCTGCGTTGGGATTCGGAATAGCATCTTCAAATCTGCCAAAGCCAATAGTCAGAGTTATAAAAAGTACAATTACACACCTGGTATACGGCACTGGGTTGTATTTATCTGCACTGATGGTCAATAAGATATAAATCTTAAGCTAAAATATTATAAATACTAAATTACCAACAATACTTGCTGGAGTGGCTGCAGCAGAATTGATACATGTTGTTGTAGATGGAGTTAGTGATGAAACTTCAGAAAGTATTGATAGAGTGTTTAAATCCTTACCGGATGCAAAAGGTACTATGAAATGAAATTTGTGATCACTTAAAAACAAAATAGTTTATACAATTAGTTTATTAATTTATTTATTAAAACTATTAATAAGGAGAAAATACAATGACTACTAACGAAAGTATTACAACTTCAACACGAAAGAATGCAGTAATTGTCGGAATTTTATTTCTTTTTGGGTTTGCGGGAGCGATAACACTTGCTATTACAAAACCAATTCTCGATGATTCGGATATTCTGAATAAAATTTCTGCAAATGAAAATCAAATTATACTAGGAGCGTTTTTTCAGTTTGTGATGGCTGCTGCATGTGCGGGTATTGGAGTTGCACTCTATCCGATATTAAAAAAATACTATGCAGGCTTAGCTATGGGAGTCGTTGCGTCCCGGGTTATCGAGTCAGTATTACAGATTGTTGCTTTTATCATCCTTTTATTATTAGTGACATTGAGTAATGACTTTGTGAAGGCTGGTGCTCCGGCTTCATCGTTTTTTCAAACTGCAGGTTCATTGTTAAAATCTGGGAATTTCTGGTTTAACCAAATGGCAGCGATACTTGCCTGGTGCATCGGGGCGCTGATGTATTATTATGTATTTTATCAAAGTGGTGAATACGGCCTCAGGGCCATGATTATCCTGGCACACGCCTACAAGGAATCACCTGATGCAATGGTGCAAATCAAGGAGATTTCGC
>JAWOIK010000343.1:0-9707 GCA_046484705.1 Ignavibacteriaceae bacterium
AAAATCGTGTTGAAATAATAATATTCTTTGCTGAATATTTATTTTTAGATGTTTGAACAATAAACAATTCATCTTTCTTGACCATATCATTAACTGTTTCATAGGTATTAATATCTAACTGCCACACATCCGTTACTCTGCGGTAATATTCTAATGATTCCCTTCTTGTTGGTTTATTGCCATGCGAAACAAACGGTATATCCCCTATTTCCAGCCTGTCCGATGTTGAAAAGAAAGTCATATTAGTGGGATAGTGAAACAAAGAATTAACAAGGCATCCCTTTTCAATTATAAGATGTGATAAGTTTCTTTTCCTGGCTTCAATTCCGCAAGTGATACCGATTGGTCCTGCTCCGATTATAATAACGTCAAATGTTTTCATAAAAAACCATGATAGATTATGATACTAAATTTAATGAAAGCTGAATAAAAAGAAGGATAGAAGAAGTGCAGAAGTTAATGCAGGAACACGCCATAAAGTTTCATTCATTAGAATGATGCATGCTCCTGCAAAATTTTTCAACAGTTACTAACGGATAATTTCAATCAGTGCACTTGCAACAGTTTTATCTCTGTCATCAAGCAGGAATACCCGATAGAATCCTGGTTCTTCAAACTTTAAATCACTTTCGTCGTTTTTAGCAAAGAAAATATAGTTCATATCAGGTTCTACCACATATACAAATTTCTTATAGTATTCGAATTTTCCGGAGCGTTCATTGTATTTATCAAACTGAATTGATACATCCTCAAGATCAAGTGCATAATCGCATTTTACCATTACAGTCACATATCCGGCTGTAAACCTGTCACGTACCCCAACCTCACCATTTCTTCCATACCTATCGCAGAAATACATAACCGGTTCTGACTGAGCCAATACAGCAGAATTCATCATAAAGAAAACTGCAAACAGAAAGAAAGCAAAAAGTAAATGCATTTTATTCATAAAAAGGACTCCTTTAATTAATGATTTTTTGATTAAGTTGACTTTATCATAAAATATAATGCCATCACCCTATAACAACCAGGTTAACAAAATAACCTGCTGCCTGATGAAAGCGAATTAATATTATGTTTGATATAGTTAAGATTCCTTAACTTTATATGCTCAACGAATTAACACTTAAACTTGCATCTTTTACTATATAAAAAGCAAGAGGTTAAAAAAAATATTATTACCGGTAATAACGTAATATTTTTTATCTTACTATTAAAATATTTAATAAATAATCTGATGAAGAAAGCAAACAACCCGGAATTTAAAAATATTAACATTTGTCTTTGGTGCGGACAGATTGCTGCAGTAATTTGGGTACACGGACATGGTCAATGTTCTAATTGCGGTTATAACATAGATGAATGCTGCAGGGGCGAGAATTGTGAAAACCGGGAAAATGAAATTAATACTA
This sequence comes from Ignavibacteriaceae bacterium, assembly GCA_046484705.1. Classification (GTDB taxonomy): domain Bacteria; phylum Bacteroidota; class Ignavibacteria; order Ignavibacteriales; family Ignavibacteriaceae; genus JAGXRK01. Next base: position 1,413 of record JAWOIK010000343.1, read on the forward strand.
ACAAGGAATGTAATTGAAAATTAAACACTTTTGCTTCGATCTTGACGGAACTCTTGTTGATTCGAGTGAGACTATCTACAAATCTACAATAACCACCTTACAGCGGATGAATATAAAATTCGGATTCAATAAGGATGATCTTGACAAAAGAATCGGAAAACATTTTGTTGATATTTTTAACGAGGTCGGTGTTAACGTTCCGGATTTTGAACATTTTATAAAAATATATAAATCCATCTATTTCGATTTTATAGACAATTCGGCATTGTATAAAAATGTTAGCGAAACACTTGAGCAGCTAAAAAATTCTGATCTTAAAATTTCATTACTCACAACAAAGGCACAGGACCAGGCGGATTTATTGATCGACCATTTCAATCTTCGTAATTATTTTAGCCTGGTTATGGGAAGAATTAATGAAATTCCTCATAAACCTGCACCCGAACCTTTACTATTAATTTGCAAAAAACTTGAAGTATTTCCCGGTGAAACTATAATGATTGGTGATACCGAACTGGATATTCAATGCGGAAAAAATGCAGGAACCAAAACCTGTGCAGTAAGTTATGGCTACCGGACAACAGAACAACTTGAAGCCGATAATCCTGATTATCTGATCAATTCAATTTTGGAAATTCCCGGACTGGTTCTGGAAGAACACTCACGGAAATAAAAATATAGATTCGTCTCCCTACCGCATAAAATTAAATTCTTACTAAAATGGGCTATTTGATTAGTATATATTTCTGTAATAGATTTGTCCGATTCATATTGAGCAAAATTTTAAATCCTAACAGGTTAAATGGATAAAAGATCGCTAATAGTTATTTGTGTATTTATACTTTCGGTTTTTATTAGTAAAGCATTTCCGCAGGAAATTGATATCCAGTTTACTAATATTGGAATAAGTGAAGGTCTGTCTAATTCTACGGTTTATTCAATCATTCAGGACAGAAAAGGATTTATGTGGTTTGGAACCCAGAACGGATTGAATAAATATGATGGATACGATTTCACTGTCTTCAAAAATATTCCTTTCGATTCAACATCGCTTGCAGATAATTGGGTTCAGGCATTACTGGAAGATAAAGAAGGTAACCTCTGGGTTGGAACCCACAGCGGAGGTGTATGTAAATACGATCGAAATAAAAATTTATTTATTCATTATAAAAATAATCCGGACGATCCAAACTCTCTCATAAATAACAGAGTATGGAGTCTCTATGAAGATCACCAGGGAAATATGTGGATTGGCACTTCTGCCGGACTTGATAAACTGAATATTCAAACAGGAGAAATATCACACTATTTAAATCAGGAAATTATTTCAAAGCTTAATAATGCAGTCAATTCAATTCATTTAGATAAAGATGGAATAATTTGGGCTTCTACATGGGGAATTGGTCTGTTCAAACTAAACTCAAACGGTGAAGTACTTAAAAACTACAGATTTGATAACCATCCTGACAGAAATATTGTCGCCGGAAATAAAATAAAAGTTATTTATGAAGATGGAGACGGTATACTTTGGTTAGGTTCTAATAGTGACGGGTTAATCAGATTTGAAAAAAAGACAGGCAATTATAAATATTACATTAACAATCCAAATGACCCGCATTCTTTAAGCTTTAATTCAATCCTATCTATTATTGAGGATAGAAAAGGAAATTTATGGATTGGGACACATAACGGCGGGTTAAACAGGTTCAACCGTAAGGATGAAAAATTTTATGTTTACAAACACGATGTGAATGATCCATATAGTATAGGTAACAATTGGGTTCCTGCTGTTTATGAAGATAACGGAGGAACAATATGGATAGGAACAGACCGTGGTGTTGATAAGTTCATGCCGGACAAACTTGTATTCAAACTCCTTAAACATATCGATAAAGATCCCAACACAATTTCATCTAATGATGTTCACTCTGTTTTTGAAGACTCAGAAGGTATGATCTGGATTGGAACATGGAGAGGCGGATTAAACAGGTTTGATCCTAAAACGAACAGTGTTAAAACTTTCTATAATAATCCAAAAGATATTTCGAGCTTACCTCATGATATTGTGCTTGATATTATGGAAGACAGTCACAATAATTTATGGGTTGGTACATATAACGGACTTGGAAAGTTCAACAGGAAGACTGAAAAATTTCAGTTGTTCAGAAAAGATCAGGACGACGAAGAATCTATAGGGTATAATAACATATCCTCTATTTGTGAAGACAGTTATGGTTATCTCTGGGTGGGCACCTGGGGCGGCGGCGTTCAGAGAATGGATTTAAGAACCGGTAAGTTTAAACGGTATTTCTATGATTCGAAACAGTCAAATGGTCTTACAGACATGATCGTCACCTGCATTTTTGAAGATAGCCGGAGAAATCTGTTCGTGGGCACTGCTGCCGGGGGATTAAATATTTATATGCGTGAACAGGATAAATTCACTTCAATCAAATTTGATATTAATAATAAAAAAACAATAAGCAGTAATAATATATCTTCAATTATTGAAGATAAAGATGGATTTGTCTGGATCGGAACCCTGAACGGAGGATTGAATAAATACGATCATACCTCAAAAGAGTTTATTCATTATACTGTAGAGAACGGCTTACCAGAAGATGCAATAATGTCATTACAGATCGATAAAGATGGTTATTTGTGGATCAGCTTCGTAAAAGGAATTTCCCGTTTTAATCCGGTAACAAAACAATTTACTAATTACGATTATAAAGACGGTTTAGGCAATACAGAATTTATTTCTGCCTCGGCTCTTGGGAAAGATGGAAAACTTTTATTTGGCGGTAAAAGCGGTGTAACATATTTTTATCCCTCTCACAGCATTCAGCAGACTGTTCAGCCGGAAATCAATATTGTTAACTTTAAAGTTTTTAATCAGCCATTAAAATTTGAGAAGGATATAACGGAGGTCGACTATATTGAAATTGATTACTACGATAATGTATTCTCAATCGATTTTGTGGCTTTGGGTAATTCCCGCCCGGACAAAATAACATATGCTTATATGCTCGAAGGATTTGATCAGGATTGGATTTATTCAAAAAACAGAAGAACTGCCTATTACACGAACCTCAATCCCGGAAGTTATAATTTTAAAGTTATGGTATCTGCCGATAATTATAATTGGTCTGAACCGGATAAGAAGCTTGTTATTTATATAATACCCCCGTATTGGCAGACTTGGTGGTTTATTCTGCTCAGCATTGCATTCATTGCATCAATAATATTCTTAATATATCGTTACAGAGTTAACCAGCTTTTAAAAATGGAAAGATTACGTGTAAGAATTGCTCAGGATCTGCATGATGAACTAGCTTCTAACCTCAGCAGCATTGCAATGTTCGGCAAGATCATTCAGGATACTCCGGCACAGGAAGAAAAGAATCCGGTTGCAAATGAAATGCTTAATAGAATTATAAATCTCTCGCAGCATTCTGTTAATTCAATAAGAGAAATTATCTGGGCATTGGATCCTAAAACAGGAACCTTGTACGATCTATTGCTTAAGATAAGAGATTTTATAGTAAATAATGCAAGGGCAAAAAATATTAATCCGGTTATAGTCATTCCATCTAAAGATGAACTGCCAGCCAACAACCTTTCGCCGGAAGTCAGAAGGAACCTCTGGCTACTGGTAAAAGAAATTTTAATGAACTCAATTAAACATTCAGATTCACAAAATTTGTACTTTACTGCCACTTTTAATCATAAACAACTTAATATTGAAATCCGTGATGATGGAAAAGGTTTTGATATTACCGCAAGTTATGACGGACACGGTTTAACAAATATTACACGAAGAGCCAAACAATTAAATGCTAAAGTAAATGTAGATTCTTCAATTGGAAATGGAACCAAGTACGCAATACTGGCCGAAATTTAAAATAGAACAAATAGCCTATAGCATTAATTTATTAGCTGCAACAATTTTGTAATATAATTAAAGGAAATACCCATGCCTATATCTGTTGCTTTAGTCGAAGATAATAAGGATTTACGAATCGGCACTGCTTATGTTTTACGATCATCCCAGGCATTTGAAGTTGTCGGCGCCTATGAAACTGCTGAAGAACTTATAGAGTCTATAGATGATATCCAGCCGGAAGTGATTATAATGGATATTGAACTGCCGGGAATTAACGGTATCGAAGCAACCCGTCAAATAAAGATTAGTCATCCTACGGTTCAGATTGTAATATTATCCATTTTTGAGGATGACGAAAATGTATTTCAGGCAATTTGCGCCGGTGCCTGCGGTTATATAACCAAACCTGTAATGCCTGATCGTCTGCACGATGTAGTAGAACAGGCGTTTGGCGGCTCCTCGCCTATGTCGCCGCATATTGCCCGTAAAGTTCTGGAGATGTTTAAGCAGTATATTCCACCCCCAAAAGCCGATTATAGGTTAACTCAGCGTGAAATTGAGGTTTTAGACCTGCTTATACAAGGGTTCGACAATAAAGTAATAGCTGATAAGCTATTCCTTAGTACATATACTGTAAGAGCTCATATCAGAAATATATATGACAAGCTGCATGTCCATTCGAAATCTCAGGCTGTGGCAAAGGCATTAAAAGAAAGATTAGTTTATAAATAAACCGCGTATTTACCTGAGCTTTTACAAATAATATTAATCCCACGGAATTTACCAGCAGCAAGTTGAATTATTCTTATCTGATATTCGAAAATCATCAGTATGCTGTTACTTACTTTTTCCCAAACTGACAAAAAATAGAACATTCTATCTATACCCCTTTAATCGCTTAGGTTGTAACTTTTGAGTGTATTTTGATGGAAATAAGTAAGAGCAGCCGGGAGGCTAAACTAATTATCGAGATGAAGGAATTTTTTACTAAATATAATACAATTAACGGGCTGAAAATTAACAAATTATTTGTTATTGCAGCTTTTATTATAGCAGGAGTTACTGCTTCATTTTTTCCCGTAGAAAAAAATAATGTTGTTAACGAACAATTTGAAAAATCTGTTTCAGTCTTTGATGATGATCTTTCATTTGAACTAATTATAAATTTCAAGGAACGAAACTGCAGCCAGGAAGCTGAATCATCGGTAAATACAGGAGTTTCAAAAAGTATTAGCAGTTTTTATAATAATTTAAAGCTTACGGTAACAAAAATTTTAAATACATAGTATTAATATAGTCGCTTCGTGCAAGAGTGCAGATTGCTGGGGGTTCTGCACCAATTATGCACCTTGCAAAAATTATTCGAAGCGTAGAATATCTTAATTGTAATTTATCATTAAATTATAAAATAATTATCGCTGAAATAACATAAACAAATAAGATTTGACAGAGCAATAGAAACAAGATTGATAAATGTACACCATATTAGAAGAAATAATGATATATCGTCATCCCGGAGTAGTGTTCAGGTATATTAGTGACTTCACAAATGATTTAATGTGGAGGAATGGGCTTGTTGAGATGAAACAATCCACACATGGATTTACAGAAGCAGGAACAGTTACAAAAGAAACAATAAAACTGATCGGAAGAAAATGGGAAAATGTTGCTAAGATTACAGGTTTTAAAGAAGATGATAAAATTAGTTTTAAAGTAGTAAAAGGAATCCAGGGTGTTACAGGATTCAGGTCTGTGTACGAAATAAGCAATAACTGTACAGGATTTATTTATTCAATAAGTATCAAACCGGAAGGTATATTCAAATTCATCACTCCCCTGATTCAGAAAAATTTCCGGAAAAGAATCAGGAAGGACCTGATAAAATTAAAACAGATCCTTGAACATCCTCAAGCTATGGCAGCGTAACAAGCGCCAGCATCTCAATAATCATTAATATTTTTTTTATCCCCGGGAATAACTTTTTCTCTGGCTTAATATCTAAATCATATCCTGTAAAAACTGTTTTTCACCTCCCCCGATCATTTTGTAAATTAGATTAAGTAATATTTATTGGTTATGCATACATTCACTTATCCATTATATGTAAAACTCATTTATCGTTATGGAAATATTTTCGCAACGATTTTTCTAATACTTTACATGATTCCGGTTGTAACAGGTCTCGATGAGAACAGATACCTGATAATTCCTTTAATCATCTCGTTATCTCTTCTTTATTTCATTAACAAAAAATACTTTATGTTATACAAGGTTATGCCATATAAAATTGAAGCCGATGATGAAAAGATGATCTGCCATGAGTTTATTTTTTCAAACAAAGAGACTGTTATCAATTATAAAGATATTGAATCACTTTCCGGAGGAATTTTTGACGGAAAGCTTCGTGGTATTATGAAAGTATGTGACGGAAGGAAAAATATTTGTATTGGTTTTTCAGATAGAATGAATGATTCAAAAAAATTGATGACCCTGATTCTAAGCAAAGTAAATAAAGAAATTTATGATTCTGTAATTGATAGACTGCAGGCATTAAAGAAAGTGAAAAAGTTGTAATCATGAAAGTTGCTGTTTTATTATCGGGTGGTGTGGATAGTTCAGTTGCCAGCAGGCTTCTTAAAGAAGCAGGACACGAGGTAACAGCTTTCTATCTTAAAATATGGCTTCAGGATGAGTTTTCATTTTTAGGGGATTGCCCCTGGGAGGAAGATCTTGATTATGCTCATGCTGTTTGTAAGCAGGCGGATATTCCTCTTGAAATACTTAATCTTCAATCAGAATACTGGGATACTGTTGTTTCATACACTATCGGAGAAATTAAAGAAGGAAGGACTCCTAACCCGGATATGTACTGCAATTCGCTTATTAAGTTCGGGCAGTTTTATGACAGGATATATCCATCTTTTGAAAAAGTTGCAAGCGGTCATTATGCTCAAACTGAAAATTTAAATGGCAACACCTTGCTTAAAATTTCTCCCGATCCGGTTAAAGATCAAACATACTTTCTTGCTTATCTTACACAGAAGCAATTATCGCGGGCAATGTTTCCAATTGGTAAATTCACAAAAAAAGAAATTCGTCAACTTGCCCATAATTTTAAGCTGCCTAACATGAACAGAAGAGATAGTCAGGGAATTTGTTTTCTGGGACAGATTAAATTCAATGAGTTTATAAAACACCATCTCGGCGAACTACCGGGAGATATTGTTGATTTTAATACAAATAAATTTTTGGGAAAACATACCGGCTACTATTATTATACAATAGGACAAAGATCAGGGCTTGGTCTTGGCGGTGGACCCTGGTATGTTGTTAAAAAAGATATTGAAAATAATGTGATTTTCATCTCAAAAGAAAATATAGCCGCCAGGGCAAGGAAGGAATTCTATGCCGGCAAATTTAATTGGATTAATGATATACCAAAAGACGGTGATGAATTAAAAGTAAAAATCCGACATGGGGTAAATTTGTATAACTGTACTTTGGAATTTGAAAGTTCAGAAAGATTGCTGGTTAAATTGAAAGAGTCCGACCAGGGAATAGCGGCAGGTCAATTTGCAGTTTTTTACAAAGATAATATTTGCCTGGGTGGAAGTGTAATACTGGAGTAGTTACTCAAGTTCCAATTGCAGTATGATTAAACTCTAAGGATTCCTTTTCATTACTTAACCTGATCAGTTTATTGCACTCAGTACATATATAAGCATATCGTATCCCGATAACAGATTCTAATTTTGCCCTCCAGATTTCAGAAATGTCTTTCCGGCAGCCGGGGCATTTAAATTTTAATTTTATTTGCTCAATGGATTTAGTCATTTTAATTTTTATGAAAGTATTAATTAGACTCGTTTTCACTTCGAAAAGTTACTAAAACTGAAGAACTATTTCCTCTTATTCACCAGGTACACTCCCAGTATAATTAGTCCCATTCCGAATAAATGCATTACAAAAAAACTTTCGCCATCAATTATTCCCCATACAACTGCCATAATTGGTATAAGATAGGTGACCGATGAGGCGAATACCGCGGTGGTATTTTGAATCAGTTTATTGAATAAAACCAATGCCAAAGCTGTTCCGATTGCACCGAGCAGGAATAAATATCCTAATGATATCCAGGCTCCATCAATAACAGAAAGCCTGGAAACAAAATCCGTAGTAAAAAGAAAAATAATGGAGAATGGCCCGATAGTAAATACGGCAAGGGCTGTTAATGTAACCGGATGAATGCCTGTCAAATATTTCTTTATAAAATTTCCGCTGAAACCATACATCATGGTTGCCAGTATTACATAAAGTGCAAAGTGATTAAATTCCCCTATTTCACCGACACTATCTATGAAACTTAATGCGAATGAACCTATGAACCCTATAAGTAATCCCAGCAACTG
>JAWOIK010000028.1:0-10491 GCA_046484705.1 Ignavibacteriaceae bacterium
ATCAAAATTATCTGCAGCCGTTGTATTCATTAGCAGCCTTCCTATAGTTCCTTCGCCTGATTGTATACTGCTTGTAATCGATGCTAAATCATTAGTGATGGCGGGTGTAGATGCGATTGTGGTTTTTACAGCTATCAGAATGCTGTCAAGTTCACCTGCTTTGTCCATAACAACTTTAAATTCATCGGAACCTTCTTTCAGATTAATAATAGTAGCCTGAATATTTTCTCTCCAGGTTTGATCCATCATTAGTCTGCCGATGGTTCCTTGTCCTGATTCTATATTGTTTGCGATCGAAGCCAGATCACCCGTAATAAGTGCTGTATTATCAATTGTAGTTTTTAATGATACCAGAATATCATCAATATCAACCGGCTGTGCAGTCTGAATTCTATCATGATCCTCTATACTTTCTTTCCCACCGGTTCCGGGATTTATAACCAATACTTTATTACCGATAAGTCCTTCCGAACCGATAGTAGCAATAGCGTCCTTCTTAATAAACTTTCTGCTTTTTTCATCAATAACAACATCAACTATAACTGTTGTATCACTAATTAAACCTATGCTTTCTATCGTTCCTATATTTATTCCGGATAAGCGTACATTATTTCCTGGCTGAAGTCCCCCAACATCTTCGAACACAGCTGTTAGACGGAATGTACTTGTGAATAAGAGCTGCTTTGCCCCGATAAAATATATTGCTAAAATCAGTACTACCAGTCCAAGGGAAACAAATATCCCAAGTTTTATTTTGTTAGCTGAATTCTTTTTCATTTTATATACTCCTGCTTTATTGCATTCTGTTTCATTCAAAAAATGATCTTATCCAGGGATCTTCGGATTTCTCCAGTTCGTCAAACGTTCCTTCTGCAGCACCTACTCCGTCTTTGATTACAATAATTCTGTCGGCTGTTAGTTTAGTGCATTCAATATCGTGAGTAATAATGATGGAAGTAGTATGGTATTTTCTCTGCACTTCCAGAATAAGATTACTTATTTCTTTTGATGTTATAGGATCAAGTCCGGTTGTAGGTTCATCATAAAGCATGATCTCAGGTTTTAAGATTAGTGTTCGCGCTAAACCTAAACGCTTACGCATACCCCCGGAAAGTTCTGAAGGAGTCTTATCAATTGCTTGATCAAGTCCAACATCATGTAAGGATTCTTTTATAAGTGAGTCTAATTCCTCTTTTGATAAGGTGTTCAATTTATTTCTCAATGGAAATTCAAGATTTTCTCTAACGGTCATTGAATCATAAAGAGCACCGCTTTGAAAAAGGAAACCTATTTTTTTTCGTATTTCGACAAGTTCCTTATCATTTTGCTCAGAAATATCCCGTCCGAATATTAAAAGCTTGCCGTCATCAATATCTATTAATCCAACAATACATTTAATAAGCACAGATTTGCCTGTTCCGGATTGTCCAAGTATAGCAAGGTTTTCACCTTTATTGATTGTAAGATTAATATCCAGCAGTACATGATTATTCCCGAAAGATTTTTTAAGATGCTGCATCTCAATCACAACATCATTCTTCTGTTCACTATCAATCTCAGTCTTAGCCAATATATCGGTTTCGTTTTCTTTCATTTGTCTAACTGCTCAATTTTAACCTTGAAGCAAACTTGTAATTTGCACTGCTATCATATCTATTATAAAAACCATTAGTGATCCTAACACCACGGCTGAATTTGCAGCTTCACCAACACCCTCGGTACCTTTGTTTGAATTATATCCTTTATAACATCCTATTAAGCCGATAAAATATCCGAAGAAAAAAGTTTTAATAATTGCCGGAATCAAATCCGCAAATTCCAGACTTTGAAAAATCTGAGAAAAGAATAAATAAGCACTTACATCTCCTTTAATGTTAACCCCAACAAATGATCCGAATAAACCAAAAGCATCAGCAAGAATTACAAGTATTGGAAGCATTAGTGTTGCAGAAACAACTCTTGTAACAACAAGATATTTAAATGGATTATTGTCTGATACCTGCATTGCATCAATTTGTTCAGTTACATTCATCGATGCGAGTTCTGCTCCTATTCCCGATCCAACTTTTCCTGCAAATATTAGTGCTGTAATAACAGGACCAATTTCACGTATAAGTGAAACCGCGACCATTGCAGGCAGCAATGATTCAGATCCAAATTTTGCAAGAGTGGGTCTTGACTGAATAGTTAGCACAAGTCCGATTATAAATCCGGTAATAGCCACCAAAGGAAGAGATTTATAACCAATCAAAAAAGACTGCTTCATTACCTCATTAAACTCGTATGGCGGTTTAATAGCTTCTTTAAAAAAACGAAAAGTAAAAGTTGTAATCGAGGCTACTTCTAAAAAGAATTTAGTAAATATAGAAGGAGAAACCGGCTCTAAAATATTTTCCGTTTTTAATTCTGTTTCTTTTTTATCAAATTCCGAATGCTTCACAATAACCTTTTCCATTTTATTGATATCCAGAATACCCGTTGACTGTAAAACCCATGAAGCGCATTTTTCAATTCATTGTTTTCTGAACAGCTAATTACGCAATTGATCAATTGGGAGTCCTGAACTGCCCTTTTCATTTTTTTTATCTCTCTTAGCAGCTTTCTTTTCTTTCTTAGTTTTTACTGCCTTTTTCTTCGAATCCCGCTTAATACTCTGATCTTTACTCATGATATTATCCTTAATGCTTATTTTGATCTGCTTTATTATAAAACTGAAAATCGTATTCCTGAAATCAGAACACGTTCTTTTGGGGATTATGATAGATAGAAACAGGGCAGTAAACAATAAGGCAAAGGAGCGATAATGGGATTAAATCTTTTAGGTGAGTTAGTAACTTAAAAGCGTATTAATCGTCAAGCAGAGATGTTGTATCAATTGCAGTTTTATAAGATTCGGAAAGGTGTGCATGTTTTGCGATCTGAACACGTGTGCTTAAAGAAAGTTTTTCAAGGATATTATGTACGTGGCTTTTTACAGTATGTGTTGAGAGATGAAGCGTCTGAGCAATTTCTTTATTTGTATGACCATCTGCAATTAATTGGATAACCTGCCTCTCACGTTTTGTCATTCGGACGGATTCCTCAAGCATAGTAGGCTTAGATCCGTTAACCGCATGCTCAACAATCTGAGAAAAAAGAGAGCCGGTTAAATGCGGCGGTAAAACCTGTGCGCCCTTATGAACAGATCTTATGGTTTTTAAGAACTCTGAAACATTTATATCTTTTAATGTGAATGCAGAAACTCCAGCCTGGACGAATTCAAAAATATCTGCCTGTAATGGTACAAGATCCATCACAATTATTTTAGTTTCCTGAAAATGCTTCTTAATTAGTTTTACAATAAATAAACTGTTTCTGCTCCGCAAACCGAGATCAAGAAGCACAATATTTGGTTTAAGATTATTAGCGAGCTCTAAAATATTCTCACCATTACCAATGGTGGATATTACCTTCATATCCGTCTGTTTATTAATTAAAGCTGCAATTCCTTCGCGTAAAAGACGGTTATCTTCAATGAGTAATATTTTTATTTTCGTTACTTTTTTTATTGATTTGACCATATAAACCAAAATAACATTGTTCTAATTTTTATTATAAGAAAGTTATAAAAATATTATAACCTGTTCAATTATGCAGGATAGGAATATAAATTATTAATAATATGATTTTATGAACTTTTCAGACAACAATTCTTGACCAGAACTTATTTTAGAACCAAGGACAATAATGTTGAGTTTGAACATATATCCAGACCTCGTTCGGGAAATGAACCAATTCTACATCTACATATTTTTCCTTTTTGCACAACTTTATTATGAAAGAGTTTAAAAATAAAAAAATCCAGATGAAATCTGGATTTTTTCTTTGTAGCGGGGGCAGGACTTGAACCTACAACCTTCGGGTTATGAGCCCGACGAGCTACCAATTGCTCCACCCCGCGATGTAAAATTTCTTGCCAAACAAGAATAATTTGGGACGACAAATATAACTATTCCACACAGATAAAACAATACAGCATTAAGCTATACTTATCGCCCAAAAATTTGTTATCCATCAACATTATTAAAACTGGAAGCTATTCCATCAATAGCCTGCGATCGCACATGAATTTCATTCAACTTCTGAATTAACCGGAGAATCACTTTTCTTTTATCTTCAACCAGTTCATTCATAAAAGTACTTACATCCGGCATATTACATTCATCCAGAATACTTTCATAGTACTTAACCATTGCCGTTTCCCGCCTGAGTGCTTCGTTAAGAGTTGCACAGGTATTTTTGCAGGCATGCTGGCAGTTCACATCTTTTTCTGTCATAATTCTTCCCTCAGTACTTTTTTGGTTACTGATTTATGCTAAAACCTTCCTGCAAATCAGCAGACAGTTTCAGCCTCTTTAGCTAATTCTTTACCACGCTCTAATGCCTTTTCATTGAATGGAATCAGATTGTGTCGTCTCGGCGGCAATGCTTTTTTTAAAGCATCAATTATTGTTTCAATTTTTAATATCGGTCGTTTCTCAAGAAATGCACCTGCCATTACCATGTTTGCCACCTGTTTTGCTTCAAGTTTATCTGCTTCTTCATTTGCGGCTACACATAAAATATCAATATCCGTTCTTGTAGGAGGATGAATAACGGTTGACTGTTCATAAATTAAAAGTCCACCTGGCTTTACGGATTTTTCAAATTTATCAACCGACGGCTGGTTAAGAAGTACAGCCGTATCAAACTTTGAAATAATTGGTGAGCTTATTCTTGAACCGGAAACAATAACTATACAATTTGCGGTTCCGCCTCTCATTTCAGGTCCGTAAGAAGGCATCCAGCTTACTTCTTTACCTTCAATCATTCCGGCATAAGCAATCAGCTTGCCCAATGATAGTACACCCTGACCGCCGAATCCGGCAAAAATCATTTCATGTTCTTTTGTCATTTCAGAATTCCTTTTCTATTCTACAGAATTAATTTTGCGGAACTTTAAGATCACCAAGAGGATACATTGGTATCATTTGTTCCTCTAAGTACTTAATTGTTTCAACCGGTGTCATCTTCCAGCCGGAAGGACAGTTTGAAACAACTTCAACAAAACATGTTCCTTTTTTCTGCTTCTGATATTCAAAGGCTTTAATAAAAGCTTTCTTTAATTTTCTTACGCCGTTTGGATTATGAACAATTTGTCTTGTTACATAATAAGCACCCGGAAGCTGGCAGAGCAGGTCTGCAATTTTAATAGGCATACCTACTGATGAAACATCTCTGCCATAAGGAGAGGTAGATGTAACCTGTCCGGGCAGGCTTGTCGGAGCCATTTGTCCGCCGGTCATTCCGTAAATACCGTTGTTAATGAACACCATTAAAATGTTCTCTCCTCTGTTGACGGTATGAATTGTTTCTGCAGTACCAATAGCAGCAAGATCGCCATCACCCTGGTATGAGAAAACATACTTATCGGGCAGCACTCTTTTAATTCCGGTTGCAACAGCACTTGCTCTTCCGTGAGCAGCTTCCTGCATATCAATGTTCATATAGTGATATGCAAATACAGAACACCCAACCGGAGCAACACCAACAATATTTTCCTGGATTCCAAGCTCTTCAACAACTTCCATTAATACTTTATGAACCACACTATGTCCGCATCCCGGACAGTAATGAAACGGGACATCTGTTAATGTTCCCGGTTTGCAATAAACCTGTTCGAGTTCAATTTCAGATTCTTCTAAAAATAATTTTTCATTCATTCCGTTTTCTCCTATACCTGAAGAGCATTTTGTGATTCATGAATAGTTTCAATTTTCCGCAGAATATCTTCCGGCGATAAAATCATTCCGCCCATTCTGCCTATAAAATGAACCGGTACTTTTCCTTCAACTGATAATCTTACATCTTCAACCATCTGTCCGGCATTCATTTCAACCGTTAACATAAATTCAACCTGTTGTGATAACTCGTTCAATCGTTTATATGGATATGGATATAGTGTGATAGGTCTCAGCAATCCGACTTTAATTCCTTTTTCACGTGCAAGGTCAACTGTCTTCTGGCAAATACGAGATGATAATCCGTATGCAACCAACAATACTTCTGCATCTTCGGTTTGAATTTCTTCATAACGAACTTCACTTTGCATTGCTTTGTACTTTTCCTGAAGTCGAAGATTTACCTGTTCCATTTCCTCCGGCTGAATGAAAAGCGATGTTATTATGTTATGATCTCTGTCCTTGGTTTTTCCTGTTGTTGCCCATGGTGCCGGAGTTTTAGGAAGCGATCCTTCTTCAGGCAATATAACTTTCTCCATCATCTGACCAAGTGCACCATCTGTAAGTATCATTGCCGGGTTACGGTATTTTTCTGCAAGCCGGAAAGCATCGAACACGAAATCTGCCATTTCCTGAACAGAAGATGGGGCAAGTACAATTAAGTGATAATCTCCATGACCACCTCCCTTTGTGGCCTGGAAATAATCACCTTGGGAGGGCTGGATGGTTCCGAGACCGGGACCACCGCGAACAACATTAACAACTAAACACGGCAGTTGCGCAGAAGCAATATATGATAACCCTTCCTGCATTAAACTTACTCCGGGCGATGAAGAAGAAGTCATTACCCTTGCGCCCGCACCGGCTGCTCCATATATCATATTAATAGATGCAATCTCACTTTCAGCCTGTAAAACCAAACCGTGTCTGTTAGGAATTTCTCTTTCAAGATATTCAAGTATTTCAGATTGGGGTGTTATCGGATACCCAAAATATGCATCTATATCTGCGCGAATGGCAGCTTCTGCAAGGGCTTCATTACCCTTCATCAAACTTGCTTCGCCTGTTCTTTTTTCTTTATTCTCCATTAAAAATACCTTTTCAGTTTTACTGATAATTTTATTTTGCAACCACAGATTTTTTTGCAGTCTTTGGCTGTCGATAAACTTCTATTGCTGCTTCTGGACAAACCAGCGCACAGTTAACACACCCCGTACAGACATCACTGATAAGTTCTACGTATCTGTAACCTTTTTCATTAAAATGTGTTGATAAAGCAAGTGCATCCTGTGGACAAGCAATTATACAAAGTTCACATCCTTTGCAGATTTTTGCTTCAATTTTTATTGTACCTTTTGCCATAATAAACTCTTTCGGAGTGTTAATTTCTTTTAATTAGATAGAAATTCTCAATCTTAATGCCATATAAGTTAAGTGACATAAAACACTGAAAAGCACGATTTTAACACTCTAATTATCAGATTTAGGAAGGATAAAAGATAGCGTATTCCTATTTTCGAGAAGACGAAAAATGACCTTGGTAATTGTCTGTAAATAACAATTATTATCCTCAGCAGGATATAACTGCAGAATAGAAAGTATTTCGAATTTGATTAGGACTCACAGAACATCTCAACGTTGAATTAGTTCAACTCAAATATAATTTTCATTAGTTGTATAATTCGATATTTTATAACATTAAATGTTCTTAATTCTTCTAATAAAATCTGAGAATAAGATGAAACTTCTTAAAGATAACCTTGGTCTTTATACTGATATGTATCAGCTTTCAATGATGGAAACTTACTTTAACGAGAACAGACATAATTCACCAGCCGCTTTCGATTATTTTTTCAGGAAACTACCTTTCGGCGGAGGTTTTGTTATTTTCAGCGGTTTATCAGAATTAATTGAAAACTTAAGTGAAATAAAATTCACTGCTGATGATATTGATTATCTGCACAAAATAAAAACTGGCAGCAAATTCCTGGAATACTTAAAAAACTTTTCATTTACAGGTAACATCACTTCTGTCGAGGAAGGTACAATTGTATTTCCTGATGAACCGGTTGTAACAGTTGAAGGCAATCTTGCTGAAGCGCAACTTATTGAAACTTACCTGCTGAATACTTTAAACTTCAACTCGCTCATTTCTACAAAAGCATCACGTATAAGATTAGTTGCACAGGATAAAATATTAAGTGATTTCGGCTTAAGACGGGCACAGGGTACGGGAGGAATTCAGGCAAGCAAGGCTGCTGTTATAGGAGGTTTCGATTCTACTTCTAATGTACTTGCTGCAAAACTATTTAACCTGAATGCAGTTGGTACTATGGCTCATTCATTTGTTCAAAGTTATGATGATGAACTAACAGCTTTCAGAAAGTTTGCTGATACACATCCGGAGAATGCGGTTCTGGTAATTGACACTTATAATACGTTACAATCCGGATTGCCAAATGCAATTACTGTTGCTAAAGAAATGGAACTGAAAGGACAAAAATTAAAAGCCATTCGACTAGACAGCGGGGACTTAGCATACCTTGCAAAAGCAGCAAGGAAAAAACTCGATGATGAAAAATTAAATTATGTTAAGATAGTTGTATCAAATCAGTTAGATGAACGTGTAGTTAAAAGTCTTTTGGAGCAGGGAGCGCCAATTGACATCTTTGGAATTGGAACAAATCTTATTACAGGTAAACCGGATGCAGCTTTAGATGGTGTATTTAAACTTTCAATGTGCGATAATAAACCTCGGTTAAAAGTATCGGAAAACATAACCAAAGTAACACTGCCCGGATTAAAAAAAATAATAAGATATACTGATGATGAGGGTTATTATCAGGCTGACGCTGTTGTTCTTAGAGATGAGGATATAGTTGAAAGGATTATTCATCCGTTTGAAAAAGAGAAATCAAAATTATTATTAAACTATAAAAGCCATACAATTACAAAACCGGTTGTTCAAAATGGTAAGTCCGTAATAAAACTGGAACCCGCTGAAATTATAAGGGAAAGGGTAAAAGAAAATTTATCGAAGCTACCGGCGGAATATAAACGGTTTGAATATCCGCATATTTATAAAACAGGTATAAGTGAAAAGCTAATGAAGCTAAGAGATGAATTGAAAACTAATTACACATTTGATAAAAACGGATGATTAATGAAAGC
This sequence comes from Ignavibacteriaceae bacterium, assembly GCA_046484705.1. GTDB lineage: Bacteria > Bacteroidota > Ignavibacteria > Ignavibacteriales > Ignavibacteriaceae > JAGXRK01. The sequence goes on from JAWOIK010000028.1 coordinate 8,931, forward strand.
ATTAATAATTGTAGATGTACAAAATGATTTTTTACCGGGCGGCGCTCTTGCAGTTAATCATGGCGATGAAATAATTCCGGTTGTAAATAAACTTCAGCACTCAGGTAAATTTGATTTAATAGTTGCTACCCAGGACTGGCATCCTGAAGATCATGGCAGCTTTGCTTCTAACCATTCAGGCAAAAAACCTTTTGAAAAAACTATCCTGTCAGGGCTCGAACAAATTCTCTGGCCCGACCATTGTGTGCAGGAAACAGAAGGTGCTGAATTTTCTAAGCTGCTTGATATAAAAAAAATCGAAGCCATTTTCAGAAAAGGAATGGATAAGAATATCGATTCATACAGCGGATTTTTTGATAACGGCAAACTGAAGCATACCGGACTTGCCGCTTATCTGGAAGGAAGGAACATTGATGAAGTATTCGTTGTAGGACTTACCGGCGATTTCTGCGCCTTCTATACTTCAATGGATTCAATCGATGCAGGTTTCAAAACTACTTTGATAGAAGATGCCACACGTTCAATTGATGAGAATAATTTTCAGAATTGTGTTATGACGATTAAAACAAAAAGCGGTAATGTAATTGACAGCAGTTCAATTTTAAATTAGGAATAAATTAAATCTCTCCACGCCAATCCGGATTAAAAGAGTTTCTTATCAATCTATAAATATCTTCAGCCAAAGGACCTTTCTCGATTGAGCTGATGCATTGTTGCAGATGATCGGGATTTGATGTTCCGACTATTGCTGAATCGATTCCTTCGGTGAAAACAGAAAACCTGATGAACATATCGAGCCAGTCCTCCTGTTCAGGCAGATTCATTTCCCTCCATCTGATCCAGTAATTCTCGGCATAGTTACCATAAGGTTTTTCACTGAACCTCCAAGGTGCATTTGCTAGCGGGCGTTTTGCAATTACTCCCATTCCTTTTTCCTCTGCTGATTTAATCGATCCATCAATATCGATTTGATCAGAAACATTCAGGGATGTCATAATACTGCCGAATGAATTTGAATCAACTGCAAATTTCAATTCTTCATTTTCACCAGTATATGCAGCTACTCTTATTTTTCCGGATTCTATTGTTCTGTGAAGTGCTTCGATCACTTCGCCCCTTTTAAGAATATCAAGACTGCAGGAATGCAGGTGAACTATATCAATGTAATCTGTTCTTAAAATTCTCAAAGCTTCATCAACACCGGCAATGATAATATCGTAAGTCCAGTCATTAAATCCTTCGATACCGTATCCAACTTTTGTTGACAGGATAAATTCGTTTCTTCTCTGTGAAATATATTTTTCTATTCTTTCTTCTGAAGCATAATATCCGTGGGCAGTGTCAATAAGGTTTATTCCTGAATCAAGAGCACCATTGAGAAGATGTTCAACTTGTTTTTCCGGTACATTGTAATCGCCTATCTGTCCGGCACCAAAGCCAAGTGCAGAAACTTTTAATCCGGTATTGCCAAAATCTCTGTAGATCATTTTATAAAGCCACTTTTTTTACTCAGTCTTTTCAAGTTCCTGCGTCTGTGTATTATGCTCTATGCTAAACAGAA
>JAWOIK010000043.1:0-3800 GCA_046484705.1 Ignavibacteriaceae bacterium
GCAAGGTATTGAACTGTTATATTGAATATGAAGAAAACGACTTGCCAAATGATATTGATTTGTTTGGTTCAGGCAATACACAAGGCGGTCATATTATAGATGGGAATATTATCATTCTTCGAAATGGTAACGTTGGAACTTCTTCACATCGGGACATAATGCAATTAAGCGGTGATGGCGATATTACATCAGGAACTTACATTACAACTGTTATATCAAATAATTTAGTTATAGATGAAAGAGAAGAAGGAACTGGCTGGAATGCTATGCTGTATTTTGTAGGCAATAAAAATTTAAGGAATCTTGTCTTTAACAATATAATTGTAGGAAAGAAAAATAATACCGGAATTGCTGGTATGTGGTGGGATGGTTATCAAAGCAAAGCGACAACGCAAACTGCAGTAATGCTTAATAATACTTTGATAATAAAAGGTTCGTCTGTTTCGGCAGTAAATGCGAATATTGATACAGTTATAGCAAAAAACAACTTATTCATAATAGATACTACTGCTGGGAGATTCTATAATCTTGCAACTTTAACCGGCTATGGCGGAACGTACCCCAACGATGCAGGACTGGTTAAAGAAATTGATTATAATATATATGCACGACAAGGCGGATTTGGTACGGGTAGTGAACCCTTTGCTTATAATGGTCCAACTCGCACCTGGACTCAATGGATAACAGGGGATGAACACGAACCAGCTTACGATACAAATAGTGATACTACTGATTCAAGAAACGTTACCTTTGTTAATAAATATGATACACTTATAACTAGCTACTATACAGAAACAGGCAGGGGAATGGGTGTTAATTTATCTGCTGAATACCCTCAGCTTGTCGCTGATTATCCTGATTTACTAAATGATATACTTGGAAATCCAAGAGGTAATACGTGGGATATTGGTGCATTACAATGGACAGGTGGATCATTGAACCTAATCAATGTTAAAGTTAAAGTATTTCTGCAAGGTCCGTTTAGTTCAGGTTCAATGTTATCTCATCTCGCTCTTAATGCATTGCTCCCTGCAGCTCAGCCTTACAATGTTGCCCCATGGAACTATAATGGCTCCGAGAGTATAAGTCTGCCTGCCGGTCAGGCTGGTTCAGTCGTCGATTGGGTTTTAGTTGAGTTGAGGAGTAATTCCAATCCTACTCAGGTTATCGCCCGGAGAGCAGCCCTGTTAAAAAATGATGGAACCGTACTTGATACGGATGGAAGCACCGGAGTAAAATTTAATGATGTTCAGGCTGGTAACTATTATGTTACGCTTTTTCATCGTAACCATCTGGCCGTTATGTCTGCAGTTCCTGTTAGTTTAACATCAAACTCACAGCTTTATGATTTTACTACCGGAATGAACAAAGCCTATGGAACTAATCCTATGAAAGATCTTGGCAGCGGCAATTTTGGTTTGTATGCCGGTGACGGCAATGGTGATGGCGGAATTACCATCGCAGATAGAGTAGAAGTATGGCAGCTTCAGAATGGAACTATGGGTTATCTGGAAGGCGATTTTAATCTAGATGGCGGCGTAAATATTATAGATGCCAATTTATATTGGTCACCCAATAACGGTATCATGTCTCAGGTCCCGTAATTTGAAACTTTAATTTGTCATCTGACTTTGGTTTCTTTATTGTGTATGGGTCTGGTAAAAAGGGATATCTTAATAATTCTGATAAATTTGAACTTCTAACTTTAAACTCCAAATGGAGCTTTAGCGACATCCCGACTTGTCTGCCGCAGGCAGGCTTTTCAGGACTCGGAACTTAGAACTTCGAACTAAAAAAGGTACATAAAAATGAAAATGCTCATCCTGGTCGTCGGGATGATGCTATGCATTTTCACAACAACTATTTCATCAACTACTGTTAACGGCAGATTCGTCGTTATCAGCACGGACAGTGCAAAACTTTCTGTGCTTCTTCAGATCAATACAAATACCGGCAGCGACGACATGGGCGGAGCTACTATCGTTCTGGGATTCGACAAAACTCTTTTAAGCTTCAGCAGCAATCCACAACGTAATTTCGATTATGTATTCCATAACTTCAGCGGCGGAAATTATAGTCCTGCTACAATTACAAAACCAAAATCGGATAAAATCTGGGTCAACATCGACCTTCCATTTAATAACAGTAATAACGGTTCTGTCGTTTCCGGTGAAAACGGTTGGACAGACTTAGTCACTATATATTTTAACTTAATTGGTACATCAGATTCGGTAAATCTGTACTGGCAGCCGGAGAGCCCGTTCTGGGGAATTTATGATGGTGATAACAAAACTTTATGGGATGCAGGTGAGTTTGAAAATCTATCGGGAGGATTAAACATAATTTTTGATGACACTCCCCCTGAATTAATTAATGCGGAGTTAATTGATTCAGTTTTTTTGGAGCTGACATTTTCAGAAGCTTTGGACAGTACAACTGCACTTGAAAAGCAGAATTATTTAATCAACAACGGGATCACAGTAACCGATGCATTCATATCAACAAACCTGAACAGAGTGATTCTGCATACATCAGAACACGTTTCAGGTCAGACTTATACAATCATTGCTCAAAATATATTTGATCTTGCAGGTAATTTGATATCAGGTGAAAATAATTCTTTTGAATATTTGTGCTTTACCGACAGTATATCACCAGCAGTATCAGGTATTACTGTGAACAATACTCAATCCATAACCGTTAAATTTTCTGAAAGAATTGATATTAATTCCGCGAAGAGTAAAAGTAATTATACAATCTCTGATAATATAATTATCAACCAGGTACAGGTATTACCTGATTCATCAGGTGTTTTACTTAAAACCACAAAGCAAAGCGTGGATAAAGATTACATTCTTACAGTGACAAATGTAAAAGACAGAAACGGCAATACTATATCGCCTAATCCGAGTTTAAAACCTTACAAAACTCCCCGGAAACAAAAAGGGAAACCGTCAAAAAACAAAATCAATACCGCTAACTCAGATTCATGGTACCTGGATTATTCGCCGGAAAAATCCATTGATGGTGAAGGAATGAACAACCCGCAATCCAGATGGCAAAGCGGGAATGTAATGCCGGCTGCAATTCAGTATGATCTCGGGGATTCATATCCGATGGACAGTATAAGAATTTCATTTCATAAATGGGACGCAGGCAGGCTGTATGAATATTCAATATACTCATCGGATGATGCATTAAACTGGAAGCCGGTTGTTGAGGAGATATGGTCGGATAATATTGAATGGACGGAGATAATATTCGATTCTATCAGTGCGAGATTTATAAAGCTGGTTCTGCTGCAAAGCAATCAGAATCCATTTGCGAGCATTTGGGAGATAGAAATGTTCGGTGCGGAAAAATCCGGTGATGACACAACCATAAATACCCAGCCGGAATCATATGAACTCAGTCAGAATTATCCGAATCCATTTAACCCTTCTACAAAGATAGCAGTCAGTCTCCCGCAGGCAGGGGAAATGAAATTAGTTGTGTATAATATTTTAGGAGAGGTAATCAGCGAACTTGCAAATTCAGAATTTGCTGCCGGCACACACGAATTTAATTTTGATGCTACGGGATTAGCATCAGGTGTTTATGTGTATAGAATAGAAAGTGTCAACTTCATTGAGACGAAGAAGATGATATTGTTACGCTAGTTTAACGGTGCACATTGAGCAAAGAGTGAACCAAAACAATTTATGTATTTCTCAATCAATATTATGTAGATCTGTCATTCTGGTTGCTTCCTTCATGCAGAAACGAAGAACCTGCCTTGGTCACGTCATCCTGATCCCGAC
>JAWOIK010000083.1:0-3265 GCA_046484705.1 Ignavibacteriaceae bacterium
ACTTCCGGCTGAATATCATCATAAGAATCAATCAGCTCTTCGGCAGTTTCATAAGCACCAACTACTTCAAACTGTTGAGCCGCTCTTAATACATAGGCTGTGCCTATACGTAAATCCTTATTATCTTCAACTAAAGCTACTGAAATCGGCATATGGTCTCCTGAATTGTTACTCTAAACTTGTGATGTAGAGGAAAAACTTCCATAGTTCATTTGTTCTATTTTAGATATCGGCTTTTATGGTATACTTAGTCCCCTCGCCCGTCTTTGACTCAACTTTTACATCTGCATTTAATTGTTTTGCACGTCGGTTGATGTTTGTTAAACCGTGACCCTCGTAATTACCATTTACATCAAAACCCTTTCCGTCATCTTTAATTTCTATTTTCAAAATCTTATGGGTATATGCCGCCGTGAAATGAATGTTCTTTGATTCCGAATGCTTTATAGAATTCATAAATATTTCTTTAAGCAGCAGCCACAGATTTCTCCGCAGTTCAGGTGAAAGATTAGCTGCCGGAAGCTCTTCTTTGGAAGGAATGCTTATAACAGGATTTATTTTCTTCGCCCGTGCATTGTTAACAATAAAATCTCTAACCTTTAATAAAAGATCGTATAAGGTCCCTGTCTTCGGATCAAGAGCCCAGATTATTTCTCTGATAGAATTAACAGAGTGCTGAGAAAGATTAATTATTCTGTCCAGCATGTCACCAGCAACATTTCCTTTATCATCACCGGGCGGAGTATCCTGTATGATCCTTCCGAACATTGCTATGCTGCTAAGATTAGAGGCTAGTTCATCATGAAGATCCTGCGCTATTCTGACTCTCAGCCTTTCCATTTTAAGTAACTGATTAACCCTATACCGATATGCAAAAAATACCAAAGCAATCATAAAAACAAAAACAGATAATATAAACCACCATCGTTGCCAGAAAGGCGGGATAATGTTTATGACAAGCGGCTTATCAATGTAAAACCAATTGTAGTTATCGGAAGACGCCATCACTTTGAAGTGATATGTTCCCGGATTAAGGTTGGTATAATAAGCTGTTCTGCGGTTTTTTGAATGTATCCAGTCATTATCAAATCCTTCCAGCAAGTATGCATATCTTATTTTATCGGGGCGGCCATAACCTAAAGCAACAAAATCAATTGAGAACACATTATCGCTATGCTTAATTTCAATATTATCAACTTCCGAAATATCTTTGTCGAACTTAAGAGGCTGATTGAAAATACTGAAGTTTACGATTGTAATTTCCGGTTTGACGGCCGGCGGAATTGAATGCGACGGATAGAAGTAAGTTACGCCGTTTTTTCCTCCGAATAAAAGTTTACCATCTTTTCCGGTTGCTGAAGCTGAAATAAATTCTGTATTGCCTAAGCCATCTTTATAATCATAATTCGTAAACTGTTTTGTGTTAGGATTAAACCGTGATATCCCTTTAACCATGCTTATCCATAAATACCCGTCATTATCTATTTCAATTGACATTACTGCATCTTCCGGCAGACCATTTGCAACTGTATAATGCAAAAACTCCCTGGTCTGAGGATTATACATATTTAATCCGCCGTTAAGCGTACCGATCCAGATAAACCCATCTTTATCTTCAACTATGGACGAAATGTTATTGCTGCTGATGGAGGATTTATTAACAGCATCAAACTGTATACTATGAAAATTATCTTCTTCCCTTGAATAAATGTTCAACCCGCCGGCTGCAGTGCCTATATAAAGATTTCTTTTACTGTCTTCAAAGATGTATGTTACGATCATATCGGTAAGACCGTTAGACTGTTTCACATCATAAAAATATCTTTTGAACTTACCTGTCTGCATATCCATTCTATGAATGCCGCCTCCCCATGTTCCAACCCATAAATAACCGTAGCTGTCTTCACAGATAGCGGATATATTATTAAATCCTATTGATTCATTATCATCATCATCACGTCTGAAAACTTTGAACTTTTCAGTTTTTCTATCGAATTTTCCGAGACCGTTATAAGTACCCACCCATAAATTATTCCCGCCGTCTTCCATAACAACCAGCACAATATCATCAGGCAGTGAGGTGTTATCTTTCGGATCATTAAAAAATTTCTTTACCTGATTGGTTTTCGGATTATACCTGTTAAGCCCTCCCCGCCATGTACCTACCCATATCATACCTTCAGAATCTTCATAAACTGCATGAACATCATTTGAAGAAAGGCTGTTCGGTTCTTTATCTATATGTTTGAGATTTTTAAAGACGAGCTTATCATACATGAACTTATCAACACCCCGGTCGGTGCCGATCCATATTGTTCCGCCTCTGTCTTCGCATAGTGCAGGAACCCAGTTGTTCTTTAAACTATAAGGATCGTTAACATCATTCTTATAGCTGTAAAATTTTTCTTCCTTACGGCTGAACCTGTTCAATCCGCCGTTATGAGTTCCTATCCAGAGGTTGCCCTTCTTGTCTTCAATAATTGAAAGAATAGAATTAAAGCTAAGTGAAAAGGTATCTGCGGGATTATTAATATAGTATTTATAGTTGCCAGTTTTTTTCTCGAACCGGATAAGACCATCCTGGTTGGTTCCAAGCCAAAGTATGCCGTCTTTGTCTTCATATATAACTTTAATTTTATTTGATGCCGTAACGTTTTTGACGGGATGTTCATCAAATAAATAGTTTGTAATAATTTCACCTTCAGAATTTAATTTAAACAACCCCGAACCCCAGGTGGCAACCCAAATCGATCCGTCATTATCAAAGTGTATCGAATTAACAGCATTATTCACCGTTGAAATAATTTCATCATTTAAATAATGAGTGATTTCACCTGTATCTGTATTTAATTTATCTAATCCGGATGAAGTACCAATCCAGATATTTCCTTTTTTATCTTCCTTCAAAGACCAGGTTCTGTTATTAACAAGTGAGTTGGGATTGTCGGGATCGTTAACATAACTAATAAAAATACCGCGGTTGCGATCATACATACTTACGCCACCGCTGTGAGTGCCGGCCCAGATATTCCCTTTTGAGTCTTCAAGCAGGGTAAGAATCCAGTTATCACTTAAAGACGTAGAATCGAATGGAATATTTTTATACACCGTGAAGTTGTAGCCATCGTATTTATTCAACCCGTTCTGCGTTCCAAACCACATAAATCCTTTTCTGTCCTGAATGATTGAATACACCGTTGAGTTCGAGAGTCCATCGGAAATACCAACATTAGTGAACTGGATATCGAGCGATTGAGAAATAGTA
>JAWOIK010000141.1:0-12968 GCA_046484705.1 Ignavibacteriaceae bacterium
CAAATTCAATTTTAGTTGCAGGGTTAAAAGGGTTAGGATAATTCTGGTTCAAAGTAAATTCCAGCGGAATATCAACCGTTACTTCACCATTCAGCAAATGGTATTCAAAGCTTCCGTCAAAATCCATTTGTTTGATTCTGTAGTTATAAACTCCTGCAGCTAAGCCTTTATCGGAAAAAGTATAATTTATATTCTTAGTTGTTGTGCCCATTCCTTCAACAAAACCGATTACAGCCCAGTCATTTCCTGTCATTCTTTCAATTTCAAATCCCCGGTTATTAACTTCAGAAGCAGTTGTCCAATCTAACTGAACATCATTACCTGAAACGGAAGCGGAAAAAGAACTTAGTTCTACAGGCACATTCGGATTATCATACATTACTATAGTTCCGTTTTCTCCAACTGTCCATCCTTTACCCTGGTGGAGAAAATATGCTTCCTTCAGAGTGCTTGAAGAACCGCAGGGTTGACTTGTCCATGTAACACCGGCATCTGTTGTAAAAAAAATAGTACCTACTATGCTTACACCCCAGCCTATGTTTTCATCCTGGAAATAAATTCCTTCAACATCAAAGAACAGACCTGTGTTACGAAGCATCCAAGTTTGACCGCCATTATTAGTATAAATAAATTTTGAACCGCTGCCGCCTGCAAAACCGGTATTCTCATTAACAAATTGGATATCATGTAAATCATCGCTAACAAGTCCGCTGTTTTGTGTAACCCAGGTATTACCGCCATCGGAGGAAAATTTAATTATACCATCATTACCAACAGCCCAAAGCATGTTAGTACCTGCCGCAGCCGTACCCCTGAATCTTAAAGTAGTGCCGGTATTTTTTATAACCCATGAAGCGCCATTATCGGTTGATACAGCAGCAAGCCCGTCATCACCTGCTGCAAAGAACATGCTGCCGGCTCCCCAGGATACTTTTCTGAACTGTTCTGTTGTTCCGCTCGGTACCAGCGACCAGTTAGCCCCTCCATTAACAGTGCGGATAATAATACCATCATCACCGACCGCTACACCAATGTCTGCATCCTTAAATGTGATGGAATTAAGATCATTAGCAAAAGAAGATACCTGTGTCCACACCTGACCACCGTTAGTTGTTCTAAGTAAAGTACCTGCATCACCGCATACCCAGCCGACCTGACTGGTTATCATATGTACGTCATTCAAATGCTGCGTTGTGCCTGAGGTTTGATAAACCCAGAATTGTGAAAAGCTGCTTGTTTGAAGCAGAAGAATTGTAACAATAACAAGAGTATAAAAATAGTTTTTCATTCTACCCTCTGATAAAATGTTGAATAAAAATAATTGATTTGAAATATGTAGTGTGCTCTAAAAATGAAAAGTGACATGATGAGGCAGCAAACCGGCTATAGCGATTTAATATTTTTCCGCCATAGCCGGCAGGATTATCAACTATTTAATTAAATTCTGACTCATATAATTTCAAATAAGGATATAATTCCTGGATTGTATAATGCAGATGATTGCAAATTCTACAATCTCCATTTAACACCGCCATTAATAATTCTTCCGTCTGTAGGTGCATATATTTCCACAAATTCAGGATCTGATGGAGTGCCAATGTACATTGGTCCATATTTAGATTGCCTGGTATCAAGAAAATTTTCAAAGTTCAGAAACAGTGTAAAGTTGTTTAACTGTTTTTCAATCATTAATCCTGTAATCCAGTAATCTGTTGTTTTCTGTCCGTCACTAAGTTTTTGAATCCCGGTGTAATATCCTTCAAGCCCGATTCTAAAATTATGATGTACCTCATAAAAAAGAATTATTCCCAGTTTATGTTTTGGAGTTAAAGCAAATTCAGTAAGTTCATTTCCAATATGAGTTCGTGCATCTGTAAAAGTATAACCAAGAAACAGTTTATAATGATCATAAGTGAACTTGATATTTGATTCGATACCCCGCGTATCTATATGCCCCGGCAATGAATTGTATGATATTCTTAAAGGTGCCTCATCATCATATATATAACTTAACGGATCATTTATCCTTGTATAGAAGAATAGCTGGTTAATAGAAAATGTAAATTCACCTGCAATTATAGTTTTATAGTTAACATCAAAATTAATTCCGTAAGACCTTTCCGCTTTTACAAGATCCTTATGAATTGGTTCAACATTTCTGAAATTAAGCTGTTCGGAAATTTCATTAAATATAGTTGGAATTTTATAACCATAACCGCCACCAATTCTGGAAGTTAAACTATTGGCAAACCTGACAAGCAATGAAATTCTTGGAAGCGAAAACCAGCCGTAATCTTTGTTATAATCTGTTCTGAAGCCGCTCTCCAGGCTGAATGTATTACTTATATCCACAGTATTCTGAAGAAATATTCCTGCGGTCAGGTCATAATAACTTCTGGATCTGAAAACATTTTCATCATCATCAAATTTATCAGTTAGTATGTTAGCTCCGAATATCCAGTCCAAACCCTCAGCCTCACTTGAATAAACCAGTTCATTGAAGGAGGATAATTGTTTGGCTTCAAATTCATATTCCGGCAGAACTATTTTTCTGTTAAACAGTCCGACACTGTTTTTAAATGTAACTCTGTCGGTTTCGTTAAGATCGTAATCAAACTTTAACTGCGAAGCAAAACGATCGGAGTTATTCCTTTCTTTGTACGCAGTATCCGTTTTATTTTCTATAGCAGGAATGTATCCGCCGGTACGTTCTTCAGTCATGTATGCTGTGCCGATTTCAAGTGTTGCTCTATCATTAAAATAAAGGAACAACTTTGGATTAACAGTTACGCGCTGCATTTGCGGCAGATCTGAAAAACCGTCATTATTATTATCGTATGCTTTCTGGGAGTTCCCGGCTGCAAATATGCTTAATGCATAAGAATCAAATTTTTGTGAATAATATCCGCTCAAATCTGCACCCAACGCAGAAGTTAAATTTGCAAGAAAGGAAATGTTTTTTTCTTCAGCGGGCTTTTTAGAAATAAGATTTATCAATCCCGCAATTGCACCTCCGCCATAAAGAGTTGAAGAGCTCCCTTTAATTATTTCAATCTGGCTAAGATCGAGCGGAAGAATTTGTGAAATACTAAGGCTTCCTGAAAAACCTGCATACAACGGAAATCCATCTTTTAATAATTGTGTATACCTTCCTTCAAGTCCCTGTATCCTGAAGGAATTATTAACACTTGATGCAGATGTCTGCTGTACCTGTATGCCGGTAGTTTCACTTAACAGCATGGAAATTGAAGATGGGTCCATACTAATCTTCTCTTCTATTTCCTCACCTGCAACTACCTCAACTCTGGTTGGTTCATCATCAATTAATCGCGAACCTCTCGTTGAAGTTACGTGAATTTCTTCCAGTTCTTCGACTTCGTGTTCAAGCAGTATGTCATATATAATTTCTTTGCTCAAGGGAAATGATAATTGCAGCATTTGTTTTTCATATCCTATGTATGAAAATTCGATTGTATGAATTCCATCAGGAATATTTTTTATTTCCACATAGCCGTTTTGATCAGAGGCACCGCCTGTTTGGATTCCTGTTATATATACATTTACACCATACAGAGGTGTGCCGGAGTCTGCATCCTTAACAAATGCTTTAAATGTATTCTGTGTAAAGGAAGTTTCATTTATAAAAACTATTATAATTGAGACAAACATTAAATATTTCATAGTCTTCCCGGGTCAAATTAAAGATTGAAGAATGAATGAATTATAAAAATCTAAAGCCGGACATAAGTCCGTATGAAGTAAAAAAAGATTTGCGTAATTATTGAACTTTAGGCGGCTGCCATATGCCGGGGGTGTAGAAGCAAATATTCTGTTCAATGAAAATTGAATAATATTTTTCCGGGTTATGGTGAACAGGAGTTACGCTTGTTTTATTTGTTAAGAAATGTTTAATGCAATCGTTGCAGTTAAATAACGGGGAACAGCCCGTACATTCTTCTGTACCGGTTGAACTTAATACAATCTGAACTTCATCAGATTCATCACAGCAATCGGCATAAATAAAACAAGGAACTGCTGTGTTAAGTAAAATATAAATCAGAAATATACAGGTGATTTTATTCATTCGTAACACAAACCTAATAAAACAGACTTAATTATAAAATGCCCACATTAAAAACCTTCAGATATGCGTATCTCAACTTCTCCCGGTTATATAATTTTCCAGTTCAGTTATAAGAATTTCTTTTTCATCAATTACTGCTTTTACAACATCACCGATTGAAATAATTCCGGCTAGATTTTTATTCTGCAGAACAGGGAGGTGGCGGATTTTTTTATTTATCATTAAAGCCATGCATTCTTCGGCACTATTAGAAAGCTCTACATACATAACACCCGAAGACATAATCTCCTTTACCGGAGCATCTTTTGATGATCGTCCCTTCAGCGCTACATTTCTTGCATAGTCACGTTCGGATATTATTCCTTCTATCTTCCCGTTATTAATTACCATCAAAGCACCAACTTCTTTTTCTGCCATCAGTTGTAATGCCTCAAAAACTGTTGCTTCAGGTGAAATGGAATAAACATCAGTTCCTTTATTTTTCAATATCTGGTTAACGCTCTTCACTTTTAATCCTTTCTCCGTTGAAAATAAAAACTGTTAAACCGGTTTCTGTTCAACCTTATATTCTGATTTTATAAACTTGTTATTAATAGGTGGTGTATCGGTTATATATCTTACAAGTTGATCTATAACAAATTCCTTTTCGTCAATTACCGCATTAACTACATCGCCTATTGAAATTACTCCAACCAGAAGGTTATTTTCATAGACAGGAAGGTGTCTTATTCTTTTGTTGATCATAAGCGCAATGCATTCTTCCGTTGTATGGGCTAGGGTAACATATAGAATTTTTGTTGACATGATTTCTTTTACCAGCGAATCCCTGGATGATTTCCCCTCCAATGCAACCTTACGCGCATAATCTCTTTCAGAAATAATGCCGTGTAAAATATTATTTTCAAGAACCAGTAAAGCACCAACCTCTTTCTCAGCCATAAGTTTTAACGCTTCATAAACAGTTGCATCAGGACCAATCGTCCATACATTATTTCCTTTCCTTAGAAGTATTTCGCGTACAGTTTTCATTTATAAGCCTTTCTGATTTTAAGAATATTATACTTATTACAGGGATCAAAGAAGAATTACATTGAATTACCAGAAGAATATATATTCAATTATCGAATCTGTCAACCCTTCCGAATATATATAAAGGGCAATAAAACATAGATGATTCGGAGAAATGCTAATTATACTGTTTGTCTTCTCTGTGTGCGCCATAATAAAAGATAAACGAAGAGTTAATGTAAAAATATGTTAATAAGTATCTTCATACTCAGCTAAAGATAATAAAAACCAGTACTAATAATAGTTTCTTTCTTTGTTAATAAGCAGATAACCGAAGAATAATCAGTAAAGCTTGAGAACATTTTTGATTTTACTTTTTAATTTTTTTTCAAGGGAAAAAGGGTCCAAAGATCTGAAGGTTTGTGTCAATTGTTTATTCTCAGATGGTTTGATAAACTCAGAGGTCAAATGTTTCTAATAAGGTGTAAACGGAAAATCAAATTTCTTATACTTTGATTTAAGTCTTTTAAGAAAACGGTCAATGGTTCTGGGTGAGATTTTAAGTAATAGCTCTCTTTGTTTTTCAGATAAAGAGTTTTCATCTGTTCAAGATATTCTTTTTTTTGCTGAATTGCTCATAGATAACCACTAAAAAATTGGGTTACCTATATTATGTCGCAACAACCTTTTCCCAAACTGCTTTGGGTTACTTTATTTATGGAGCAATGCGAGATAAAAATAAACGACGCTAAACTGTTGACTAAATGCAATTATTAATATAAGTTCACAAAAATAACTTCCGTTTCTATTGGCAGAACATCTTCCCAGTTGGTAAAAACATATCTTTTGAGCTTAAAAAAAGGAGGCATCAATGAAATTAAGCTTTGTGATTCTTGGAATTACTTTCATCTTAGTATTTTTTAATAAATGTTCAAATAATCCTGAAGGTCAGGCACCACTATTTACAAACCTTGGCACTCATCATTTTCCTGTAACAACAAGTTCAAATCTTGCACAAGAATACTTTGATCAGGGAGTAATCCTGGCTTATGGATTTAATCACGAAGAAGCATTCCGTTCGTTTAAAGAAGTTGCAAGATTGGATTCCAATTGTGCAATGGCATATTGGGGGATGGCGTACGTCTTGGGCCCTAATATAAATCTGCCTATGGATTCCGGTGTTGTTCACTCATCTGATGAGGCAATACAAAAGGCAATAGCATTACTTGATGATGAAACTCAGCGGGAAAAAGATTATGTTATGGCTCTTTCAAAACGATACAGCAATGAAAAACTTCAAGATCGATCTCCGCTTGACCAAGCGTACTCTGATGCGATGAGGGACCTTGCAAAAAAATACCCCGATGATCTTGATGCATCAACAATGTTTGCGGAATCAATAATGGATATTCATCCATGGGATTACTGGCTAAAAGACGGAACACCGCAGCCGTGGACAATTGAAATTCTATCTACACTTGAACGAGTGATGGAAAAAGATTCTACTCATCATGGCGCTAATCATTTATATATTCATGCTGTTGAAGCATCAAAAAATCCAGAACGCGGACTTAACAGTGCGGAACGATTAAAATTTCTTGCGCCGGGAGCCGGGCATCTTGTGCATATGCCGGCACATATCTTTATTCGGGTCGGTAAATATCATGAGGGATCTTTAGCAAATATCCGCGCGGTAAAATCTGATGAAGCATATATCAACCAATGTAATCAGCAAGGATTTTATCCTCTTTCATATTACCCTCACAATTATCATTTTCTGTGGGCAACAGCTACTTTGGAAGGCGACAGCAAAACTGCGATAGATGCCGCAATCAAAACCTCTCAAAAGCCACCGGATTCTTTAATGGATGTCTGCGGTTATCAAACACTGCAGCATTTTGCCGCTATTCCTCTTTATGCTTATGTAACATTTGGTAAGTGGGATGAAATATTGAAGTATCCGGAACCACAGGATAAACGTCCATATTCAAAAGCTGTTTGGCATTACGCACGAGCGATGGCATTAATCGCAAAAAATAATTTAACTGAAGCACAAACAGAAATATCTGAATTAGAGATTTTGCGAAACAATAAAACTATTGATGAACTTTCTATTTGGGGAATTAACTCCGCAGGTAACCTTATTAAAATTGCTTATGAAATAACAAGTGGTGAACTTGAAGCAAAAAAGAAAAATTATTCTAAGGCCATTTCTTATCTAAAAAAAGCAGTTGAACTTGAAGATCAGCTTAGATACGATGAACCGCCAACCTGGTTTTACCCATGCAGACAAAATCTTGGTGCAGTTTTAATTGATGCGGGCCAATATACCGAAGCCCAAAAAGTATATGAGGAAAACCTTGAAGAAATTCCGGAAAATGGCTGGGGCTTGTTTGGATTGCATCAAGCATTAATAAAACAAAATAAAATTAATGAAGCTGAAAAGGTATTAATACGATTTAATGAAGCGTGGAAATATTCTGATATCAAGCTTAGCTCTTCACGAATTATTTAATAAGGCATAATAAATTTTTCAGTTTAAATTATTGCTGGTATACCGGTTATAAATTTAATTGATTATGCAAGAGCTACTGGACGAAATAAATTTGTATTTTAATAATAAATTCTTAATCTTCAATTAAAATAATTATGTAAGGAAGTGCTCTTAGCAATAACTACGCTATCCCACTTCATTTTCTCTTGTCGATTTGAATAATTATCACGACAAATAAAAGGATAAGTTATATTCAATAATACCCACACTAGGCAATATTAAAAAACAGCAATTGTTTTCATTCTTTTTTTCTTGCTTTTTACTTCTCATACACATCAATAATTCCCCAGATAAATCCATTCAGAATTAATGAAACAGGAGTCGTAACGGTTAAATCACAAGATGTTTTTCATTTTGGGATTGAGGATATCGGCATAGGAAGCATTGAAAATTATCAGAAGGTATACTGCTACAAAACAGATGATATATTTTTCTCGCTTGATCTCCTGAATATAGACACGATGATATTTCCGATGCATGGCGTACTACTCAATCCAACCAGAAAATTGAGATTATGATTAGTCATTTTGATACTACCGAAATTTTTGCAAGCACCACACTCGCTACATTGGACGCGGGGAAGAAGACTTACTAATTTAACCGGGCACCCTTTTGTTGTGGTTCCAAATGGCTTTTCAGATTCCGGAACTCTTACAAGCATCACCTTTTCAGGAAGGATCTTTGATAAAGGGCTGCTTATTGCGTTTGCAAAATTTTACCAGGATGCAACAAATTTTCATAATCTGCATCCGCCAATGTTTCTTGAATCCGAAACACCGGCAGAATAACTAATACTGCTTTAATTAAGCAGATCCCGGGATGCAGTATAAACCGCTGATTATCTTTTCAAGGACAATAGATTCTGCATTTAGGGGTGATTAGGATCGATTAACCCGGGTTTGAACAATTAATTAGTAAATGGCTGATATTCTGTTTAATTTTGTTCCCTCCGGTAATAGACCGGTGTTTATTTACTTTAATTATTTAGAGGTTCTTTGTGAGTACTAAGTTATTTGTAGGTTCACTGCCCTGGTCGGTTGACGACGAAAAGTTGAAAGAAACATTTGAAAAACATGGTCCGGTAGTTTCTGCCAAGATTATTACTGACCGTGATACCAACAGATCCAGAGGATTTGGATTTGTTGAAATGGAAAATGATTCAGATGCTGCTGATGCTATAAAGGCATTAAACAACACTGAAATGGATGGAAGAAATATCGTAGTTAATGAAGCTAAAGCCCGCAGCTAATGGTTTAACCATTACTGTTTAAGCAGATATTTTCTTGTGTTTTCTTGAAGGCGCCTTAAAGCGCCTTTATTATTTTTTACCTCGGGAAGTTCTCCCGCTATAATCACATTAGTATTAACCGGTATGGCATTATTATACAATTAGTAAATGGCAATTGTTTTACCTATGTTGTTATATTACGGCTCCTGACCGGAAATTTATTTATTATTTGAAGAGGTTCTTTGTGAGTACCAAGTTATTTGTGGGGTCACTCCCGGTTTCGTTCGATAACGAAAAGTTAAAACAAACATTTGAAAAGCATGGCGCTGTTCTGTCGGCAAAAGTAGTAACAGACCGCACCAGCCATAAATCAAAAGGATTCGGATTTGTTGAAATGAAAAGTTCTTCCGATGCATATGAAGCAGTTAAAGCACTGCATGAATCTAAAATTGAAGGTAAAAGTATTATAGTTAATGAAGCTAATTAAAGGAATTAATAATATTCACATAAATTCATAAAAGATATTGTGTTACTTTTTTACAAAGGCGCTTTACGGCGCCTTTGTATTTTTAAATCGACTGTGTTTCACGCGACAACTCATTTAATCTGACAGTTGGATAAAGATTCTGCATTAGTTAAGTTTTACCAGGCAAATTTTATAAATCTGTAATTTGTTGCCTTGTCAGGGGAATTCTTTTCAGCACCGGTTTAAACTTTAAGTTTAAATATCAGGAGAACTTTTTCTTCCTGCAGGTTTAATTGCATTTCTATATTGCCTCTATACATATTTTACAAAGAGGAATCCGTATGAAGAAATCAATTATTTTCTGGACCCTATCATTCATCCTAAGTTTTTCTTTTCTGAATTGTGATAAAGAAGAAACCAGTACTGAGCCACCTGCACCAACCTGCGATCAGGCTTGCCAGGATGAACACGTTGCTTATGGACTTGTTGATGTATTCTGGTTTATCTGGAATCAGAATATTGCCGGGCAGCCAGTTGGCGGTAAAGATTTTACTGTTCCCGGACCTCAGGGCGGAACCGTACATGTCACAGGAACAACAGACATTGCTACAAACGGTATTAATACTCTGCATTTAACTTTCGAAATGAACGACTGCAAGGGGATTAAGGAAAAATATAACCTCACCTTTAATGGTGAATTTACTGCAGACGGAACATTCTCCGATTCTCACAGAGCAATTACTTACAATTCGCAGCAGCTTGGCTATAACGGAACTGTAGGTACAGATAACTGGGTAACAAATGTAAATGGTTTCTGTGAAACAATAATCAATCAGACCTTCAGTACCGTATCAGGAACTATTTGCGGAAGAACCTTCAGTTATTAGTTAGGGTTTGTCCTTATCCGGCAAGTAATGCAGATATGATTATTATCTCGACCCCCGCAATTAGCGGGGGAGAGAAATAAAAGTAGCTTTATTGAAGTTAATATTTCTGATGAATTAAATCATTCTCTTGATTAGCCACAGTACAAATACTTCCTAAAACCAACATTCAACAGACTTAGTAAATCTATGATCAAAACATTTTTTTGAACTTAGACGGTTACTTAACTAGCATCATTTTCCTTGTCTGAAAAAATCCGTCTGCTGCACCGGAGGCAGATATTGTGTAGAAATATGTTCCGCTTGGTAACCTGCTTGCATCAAATTCAACCTCATAACTTCCCGCAGGTCTGTATTCATTCACCAACGTGGCAACTTCTCTTCCCAACAAATCAAAAACCTTTAAAGTTTGCCAACTGCCTCCTGGAGTCTGCCAGCTGATAGTTGTGCTTGGATTAAAAGGATTAGGATAATTTTGTGATAGTTCAAAACCGGAAGGCAAACCGACTTCAACTGATTCAACCAGATTATAATATTTAAATGTGCCATCAAAGTCTAGTTGCTTTATTCTGTAATTATAAATGCCTGCCGTCAGTTGTTTATCAACAAAACTATAATTACTGATTCCAGTAGTTGTTCCATTCCCCTCAACAAAACCAATTATATTCCATTCTTCATTGCCGACTGTGGACTGAGGACCTGCCTGTCCGGCAGGCAGGCTGTTGACTTTTTTCTGAATTTCAAATCCCATATTATTAATCTCCGAACCCGTACTCCAGTTCACGGTAATATCATTACCATTCACCGAAGCAGACAACGAAATAAGTTCAACAGGAATTGGCGGAGACTGATTTATAAACACAACAACAGGTGCACGTGCCGTACCTACTGCCAGATCAAGAAAACCATCACCATTAAGATCACCGAATGAAATTGATGTTGCAGATGATCCAGCAATATAAAGCCAGGTTGGTTCTGTATCCAGAACTCCGTTCCTGTTCTTAAATATTTCAACACGTCTTGAACCAAAATGCACAACGGCTAGTTCCGGATAACCGTCCCTGTCAACATCGCCCGTAATTAGTTCCTGGGCGGATGTACTAACTGAGTTGGAGGTCCAGACCGGACCAGTTAAAACACCGTGGTCGTTTTTATAAATTACAGTCTGTGCACTGCTACCTGAAATTGCAAGATCAAGATAACCGTCCTTATCAAAATCTGCCCATGCAATACCTTTCTGACTTTGTGTATTTCCCACAGTCCATCCAGGTAAATTATTCAACACACCGTTATTATTAAAGTATACTCCGCTTTGATAGTTAACCCATTTGGAAGCCGCAAGGTCTCCCTTAACCACATATTTATAAACAACACGCACATTTATTCCCGCAGCCGGTTTTGTTCCGAGTGATATCCATCCGCTGATCGGATCGTAACAGTATTGCGTGTAAAACTGATTATCAATTAATACAGAATCAATTGAGTAAACAGGAAACAGCGGAAGAGGAAAAGTATACCTCGTACCATCACCGGTAAATTCGCTTACCTGTGTAAGCAGTTCCTGGTTATCCAGATCTCCGAATGCCACAGAATTTGTTATCATCTGATCGCCTGAAAGCCAGTTTGGTGTTGTTGAAAAAGTTCCGCCGTTGTTATAAAAAACACTCATTGGTTTAGTTGGAGTAGTAGTATTACCCTGGTTGCCGAATGCAAGATCAAGATCGCCGTCGCCGTCAATGTCTCCGAATGCAGCCCCCACCGTCCAGACATTATCTGCCGAAATCCAGCCTGCAGTAGTCTCTAATCCTCCCGGACCGTTAAAGTAAATAACTGATGGAGCAAATGACTGGTCGCCGTTTGCAGCAAGCAGCTCCGGTCTGCCGTCGCCATCAAGGTCTACAAATCTTATATCTGTTGTTGATCTCATATCTGAAGATATCCAGGCAGGGGTGGTAGTAAGAACTCCATTATCATTCCTGTAAATTAAAACTTCATGTTCCGGAATTGGTGGGAAAGAATTGCTGAAGTAACACCCGGTTGCAAGATCAAGATCGCCGTCGTCATCATAATCTGCCCAAGCCATTCCTCCAATCTGCCGGTCAAGTGTTGAACTCCAGTCCGGAATGGAGTCAAATGGAATATCATCTGATATCCGCATCACGACCCCATTTAATATCTCCCCGGTTTTATAAGTTGAAATAAGTTTCCCGTCAGGTGAAATCTCTGAGTATTCTGTTTTGCTTTGCGGAAAAATCAATACCTGTAATAACACTATTGCCAGTAACACTTTTACGGTTTTCATTGCTTTGCCTTCTGATATATTAAAACAATTCCGGCAGCACAGTAATAACAAATTCACTGCCTGGACAAACCTAATGTTTTTAATTTATTTCTACAATGGATGATGTTACCGTTAATACCTAAATTATTATGTTTGTAAAAAACCAAAATATGAAAACCATAAGTCATACCTCAACAGAACTTACAATTAAAGACTCAGCCGGATGCTTCTGGCTGCTCGGACTTTTCTTTGTGCTTATTGCCGGCACATTCACTGCAGGGCTAATGGGCTTATTCACCAACCTTCACGAACTCGATGATTGGGAAAGACTCGGTGCGTGGGTTATTTCACTCGGCGGATTGTTCGCAGGTTTCTGGTTCATTTATACAAGTCCCGGCACTACGGTTAAATTTGATAAAACAGAAGGTAGTGTAACAATTAACAGCAGGGGATTGATGCGAAA
>JAWOIK010000233.1:0-4676 GCA_046484705.1 Ignavibacteriaceae bacterium
TGAAACAAATAAACTTCTGGAAAAAACAAAACAGCAAGCTATAGAATTAGGTATAATCAATAGTGTTGGTGAGGGATTAGCTAAACAATTGGACTTCCAATCTATAGTTGATTTGGTGGGAGACAAAATAAGAGAAGTTTTTAATGCACAGGTAGTATCAATTTCAACTTATGATGCGAATAACGAAAATATCCACCATAGGTACGTGGTTGAAAAAGATGAAAGATTTTATTTCGATGAGCCGTCAAAAATTGATCCCGATAGAAAAGAAATAGTCGAAACTAAACTCCCATTAATATTTGGATCAAGTCAGGAAATCATTGAGCATAGTGGTGAACAAGTTCTGGATGGTGAAATGCCGGAATCATTTTTGGGTGTACCTATTATTCATAATCAACAGGCAACCGGTGTAATTACTATTCAGGATCTGGATAAAAAAAATCTGTACTCGGAAAAAGATGGGCAATTGCTGCTTACACTTGCTTCTAACATGGGTGTTGCTCTGGAAAATGCCAGATTGTTTGAGGAAACAAAAAGACTACTGAATGAAACGCAGCAAAGAAATGTTGAACTGGCAATACTAAACGCTATTCAGGAAGGGTTAGTTATGGAGATGGACTTTCACTCCATAATTACTCTGGTTGGTGACAAATTCAGAGAAGCTTTGGGATTTCTTGATCTTGGAATTAGAATTTATGATAAAGAAAAGAATATTCTCCACTTCCCTTACGAATATGAGCATGGTGTGAGATTATACATAGACTCAATGAAACCGACTCCATTATCAAAATATGTTCTTGAAACTGGTAAAATGCTTTTATTAAAAAAAGCTGATGACGAAGAATTCGCTAAACTTGGCATAACTGAAGAAACAACTATTCCGGGAACTGATGCAAGTAAATCGCTTGTATTTGTTCCGATCATGGTTGGGACAGAAGCAAAAGGATTAATCTTAGTTGAGAACTATGAAAAAGAAGATGCCTTTAGTGATTCTGAGGTAAGACTATTAACAACAATCGCCAATAGTATGAGCGTTGCATTAGAGAATGCACGTTTATTTGATGAGACTAATCGATTATTAAAAGAAACTGAGCAGCGTACTGCAGAACTATCAGTTATAAATAGTGTTCAGGACGGCTTGGCAAAAGAACTTGATATTAAAGGTATTTATAATATGGTTGGTGACAGGTTGTGCAGTTTATTTCCTGATTCGCAAACCTTGGTTATACGCACATTTAATCATAAAGAAGGACTTGAGGAATGGCAGTATGCTGTAGAAAAAGGCAATCGTCTGGAAGTTGAACCGCGTTCATTTAATTGGGCAAATAAACAATTAATTGAGACCAGGAAACATCTTGATATTCGTGAAAATTATATTGAGACTGCTCAGAAATATGGTGGAACCGGTGTTACAAAAGGTTCACCTCCTAAATCAGCTGTATTTGTGCCGATAATAATTGGTGAGGTTGTGATTGGTTCAATTAGTCTTCAAAATATTGATAAAGAAAATGCGTTTAGTGAATCTGATATAAGATTGATGACAACTGTTGCAAATAGTATGAGTGTTGCTCTTGAGAATGCCCGTCTGTTTGATGAAACATTAAGACTTCTTGATGAAAGTAAAAAACGTACAGCGGAATTAGGAACAGTTAACAGCATCAGTCAGGCAATTGCCGGGCATCTCGAAATAAATAAATTAATAAAGTTAGTTGGAGATAAAGTGCGTGAATTATTTAACGCTAATATCGTATACCTGGCTTTACTTAATAAGGAAGAAGAAATTATTGAGTTCCCATACGGTTATGGAGATGATTACCCACCCCTTAAACTAGGAGAAGGTCTCACTTCACATATAATACTAAAAAAAGAACCTTTGCTCATGAATGCAGATGCAGATAAAAAAACTGAAGAGCTGGGAGTAAAACGGATTGGAACCCGATCAGCATCTTACCTTGGTGTTCCGATTCCAGTCGGCGAAGAGATCATCGGTGTACTCAGTGTGCAAAGTACTGAAAAAGAAAATGTTTTTAATCTGGATGACATGAGACTTCTTGGAACGATTGCTGCTCATGTCGGCATTGCAATTAATAATGCTAATGCTTATGAAGAACTTAACAAGACTTTGGAAAACCTAAAGTCAACACAGGTACAGCTTATCGCTCAGGAAAAACTTGCCTCTTTAGGTCAGTTAACGGCAGGCATAGCACATGAGATAAAGAATCCTCTAAACTTCGTGAACAATTTTTCTGAACTCTCGGTTAATTTAGTCGAAGAACTGAAAGAAGAGTTTGATAAACTTAAAGGTAAAGTTGATACACAAGTTCTTGAAGAATTGGGAGACATTATAAAAACTTTAAAACAAAATTCGGAAAAAATTAAAGAGCACGGAAAGAGAGCTGATAGTATTGTTCATAGTATGCTTCAGCATTCAAGAGGTAAAACAAGTGATAAACAGTTAACAGATATTAATTCAATGCTGGATGAAGATCTGAATCTTGTATATCACGGTATGCGCGCGCAGGATAGTACGTTTAATATTAAGATTGAAAAAGAATACGATCAGACCATAAGTAAGATAAATGTAATACCTCAAGATATTAGTCGTGTGTTTTTAAATATACTTACAAATGGATGTTACGAAGCCCACAGGAAAAAGCTGGAATTAAAAACAGAAGGTCCCGCCATTATAAAGGTTAGAACTTCGGAGACCGATAAATTTATTGAAGTACGAATTAGAGATAACGGCAGCGGCATTCCTGAAAAAATAAGAGGTGATCTTTTTACACCTTTCTTCACAACTAAACCAACTGGAAAAGGTACCGGGCTTGGATTATCAATTAGTTACGACATTGTAGCAAGAGAACATCAAGGCGAACTTTTATTTGAGACTGAAGTTGGAGAATACACAGAATTTATAATTCGATTACCTAAAAATCTTAAAAACTAGATAGATATGAATGCTATAACACCAAAAATACTAGTAGTTGACGACGAACCAGATCTGGAAATACTTATTAACCAGAAATTCAGGAAAGAGATTAAAGAAAATAAATATAATTTCATCTTTGCAAACAATGGCGTTGAGGCTCTGAAAAAATTGAATGAGGATTCCGAAATAGAATTAGTTCTTACAGATATTAATATGCCTGAGATGGATGGACTTACATTGTTAACAAAAATTAAAGAGTTAAAAAATCCTCTGATGCATTCCGTTATAGTATCGGCTTATGGCGATATCCTGAATATAAGGACTGCAATGAATGGCGGTGCTTTTGATTTTATTGTAAAACCAATTGATCTTACCGATCTGGAAATTACAATTAATAAAGCGGTTGATAATCTTGCTACTTTTAAGAAGGCATTAAAATCCAGAGATGAGTTGATTACCGTTCGTAAAGAACTTGAAGAAGCCCGATCACTTCAGTTGTCAATGCTTCCAAACGCTCCTCCCAAAATTAATGAACTTGAATTTGCCGTGTTCATGAATACCGCGAGTGAAGTAGGTGGCGATTATTACGATTTTTCATTTAAAGAAGACGGCTCATTAAATATTGCGGTCGGAGATGCAACTGGACATGGAATGAGAGCGGGTATTATGGTCGCAATAATGAAAGCTCTTTTCATTTCTGATTCAGCAGAAATAGATCTAGTTGATTTCTTTAGTAATTCTAATAAAACTATAAAAGCTTTAAATCTTGGTAGAATGATGATGGCTTTTACTGTATTGAACATAAAAAACAATAATGTTCATTTTATCAATGCAGGTATGCCGCCAATATTTATTTACAAAAAAACAACCGAAACTGTTATTGAATTTGAGACACAATGTATGCCGCTTGGAGCTATTTCAGACTCAAGTTTTGCTATAAATAAATTTGATGTTGATTCTGGTGATGCGATACTGATTCTTAGTGACGGATTACCTGAGTTGAAGAATGAAAAGAATGAGCAGTATGATTATTCAAGAGTAAAAGTAGAATTTAACTCCATAGCAGAAAAGACACCTAATGAGATAGTTGAATATTTAAAAGACTCAGTATCTCAATGGGCTAATGGTATAGAGCCTGATGATGATGTAACATTCGTGGTAATAAAAGTAAAATAAACCGGAAAAAATTTATGAAAAAAATTAAATTCATTAAATGCGCTCTAAAATATTCAGTGTTGTCACTGATATTTATAGTCTTATCTTCAAATACTATCGCTCAGAAAAAACCGGTTAAATTTAATCGTCTTACCTCAAGCGATGGATTATCTCAAAATCAAGTCAGTGCAATAGTACAGGATCACGATGGTTTTATATGGATTGGTACCGAAGATGGCCTCAACAAATACGATGGATATAATTTCGAAATATTTAAAAGGAATCCCGGCGATAGCCTTTCTCTAAATGATAATATGGGGCTTGCTATGCATGTTGCTAAAGATGGAACACTGTGGATTGGGGCTCGTTTTTTTTCGCCGTTTCTAGCCCCGTATTGTTCTCCTTTGCACTGCACTACAAAAGAGTTTTCCAAAGATATCACAAGTGGATAGTAACCGCCGGAGTCCTGGCGGTACTGTTTATGACAATTCCGCTGTCTACCGGAGCGATCGAGCTCGAGCCGAGGCTTGCGGCAAACGGGACGGTCGTCGTTACCGCATCGCCTCTTGCATTGATTTTTGCAATTGTGCCG